>JAKSJH010000175.1 GCA_024398315.1 Bacteroidales bacterium | reverse complement strand
GAGATGGGTATCATCGTGAACCGCTGGCATGATGCGCTGGGTATCCTGGATGTCATCCATGATCCGACCCTCGACGACATCGGCTACGAGGATTTCATCGCCATCATCGACATCGAGAACGCTGTCCGCTACTACAAGCGCAACGAGAGGCAGAACACCCAGGACATGAAGAAGACCGGCGAGTACCGTGAGGCCGAGAGGACTCTGATCTCCATGATCGACTGCATCGGCCTGAAGGGCTATAATGCTGTGCTCGTCACTCCGTCCAGCAAGCTCTCCAGCACCCTGCAGCTGGGTGGCGTGAGCAAACTGGTGGAGACCGTACCGGAGGGCACGCAGTCGACCAGCGGTCTGGACAAGACCAAGATGTACTACCTGCCTTACGAGGTCGGATCCTTTGCGGCAGGTTCCATTATCAAATATGAAAACTCCCAGTGGGTGGAGTTCTCTGGAGAATTGGGCACTAATTAATAATATATGTCATCATGGTGAGAAAAGTTTATGCATATCCTGGCATTATCGCAGGGGATATCCTGATCAGTTTCGGCAGGGGCTATTTGAGAATCCAGTTTGAAGGGGGTTACCTCGACAGGAAGTTGAACCGCCCGGCCATCTATGCGACCTCTGATCCTATCACCCAGGCCATCATCGAGAAGTCAGACCTTTTCGGCCGCCGCATCTTTCTCAAGGATGTGACGGGCATGGAGGAGCCTGTCTGCGAGCCGGCTGCAAAGCCTGCCGAGTCTGCTGAGGCTAAGCCGGAAGGCAAGGTGTTCCCTAATGTGAAAACCTGGCCGAAGGTCGCTCAGCTCCTCAAGGCCATCCCGGGGGTGAAGGCGGATGAGATCAAGAACAAAGAGGACGGAAAGAGGGTTGCCGAGCGATACAACTACAGTTTCCCTAGTTTCAGCTTTGATTGACATGTACCTTCTGACGACAGACGAAGCTCTCCTGCTGGTGAGCAAGAACTTCGATGAGGTCATGGCCAATGAGTCGGACATGATCGTGGACGATCTGGACAGCGAGAATTTCGCGGATGTCCTCTCCAAGACTCTGCCGGAGGCTATCAACGAGGTGCATGCCAAGTCTCCGGTGGAGATTCTCGACGGACTTACTCTCACGCCTGACGAGCTGGACAGTGTCGGGACTCTGCCGGATGGCTTCGGAGATGTGCTTCATTTCCGCATCGACAAGGAATTTCTCAGGCTGGTCGCCTTCAGGGCATCAGACTCGCCTTACGTGGTCACAGAGGCCTATGGCGAGTCCACTCCCGAAGGCCGCATGCAGCTGAATCCATACGTCAGAGGCACCTGGGACCGTCCTCGCCTGATTGTACGTCAGGGCCGTACGGCTGAGGATGGGCAGGTTTTCACCGAGTTCCGCTACTACTCTCTCATGTCTCCGTGCGCCAGCCTCGAGGCTCCCGGACGGATCGAAACCTTCCAGTATCTGCCAATCTACCGCTATGGTCAGACCGACAGCTACAGTGTGGCCGAGAATGTGGTGGAAGCCGTCATTGAAAACCTTACGGCCCGGATGATGGCAATTTACGGTAAACGCAGTAAAGGCATGAATGCATTTCCAACCAAGACGCCGCTGAACGTGCAGTGGCACTTCAAGAAACCCGGCGGGGAAGCTTTCTCGCTGGGTGGCTTGAAGTATGTGCTCAAGTACAGGACCAGCAGGGGAGAGTCCCTGGCCGGGACCGTGCTGCTCACGGGTGTGGACCGGAACATCCTCAGCTGGATTTTTCCGGCTCAGGAGCAGAATTTCACAGGTGTCTACGACCTCCTGCTGGAACTCTATGAACCCGTGGGAGATGGCTGGAAGCCCCTCTGCACGGCTTCTTACCAGGGAGCTTTCTCTCTCGATAAGGCGACCTCTGGCTGCTGCCATCGCACTGCCGGCATTCCTATTGACGGCAGCACCGTCGAGACTCCGGAGGAGCAACTTGTCGTCTTGCACTCAGTCGCCGAGTGGTGGCTCTACACCCCGATGACTCCTGTGGCAGGGCCGGACGGCTTCTGGTACATAAACGGCGAAAGAACCCATATCCCTACTCATTACAGACTCGAATGGGACGAGGACGAGAGGCTCATGTATGTTACCGTGGGCGAAGGGGACGAGAAGTCCGTCGTGAGCGTCATTCCGGCTGTCCGGGACGCTCTGGATGAGATTGACAATCAGGTGATGAACTGGTCTCTGGAGGAGCAGAGGCGGGATTATGCTGAGAACCAGCGCCAATACAATGAGTCCGCAAGACAGACTGCCGAGGAGATCCGGGTCACCGCCGAGGGGATCCGACATCGCAGAGAAGACGACAGATATGTTGCCGAGGAGATCCGCAAAAAGGAAGAAGAAACTCGGCAGGGAAACGAGGAGGACCGCATCCGGGAGGAGGTGGTCCGAAGATACAACGAGATGGTGCGGCAGCAGGAATTCGAGAAGATGATTGACAAGATGGTGACGGTCCCGATGAAGAATATCCGGATTCTGGACAACGATTATTACTATAAGGTCTTCCCGTACAGGTTCAGGAGTGGCAGCGTGCCGACTTACTTTGGTACTGTCGGCGCCCCCGAGGACGAGGATATCCTCATAAGGCTGCCCGACGATTACTCCGCTTGCAAGGTCATCGTCCCGCTCGCAATGGAGTACAGCTCGTCGACCACTGCCAGCTCGTACGTAGTCACCGATTTTGACGAGTATTCGGGGGCTGACCTGGAGCGCATCTCCTACAAGTTCAACGGGGACAGGTACGTGGTCATAGCTGCCGGCACCGGTGTCATCCTGCACTGGCCTTACCAAGCCTGCAGGGTGTACGTGGCCTTGGATCAAGACGATATGGCCAGATGCAGAATTGGGGAAAACAGCCTGTTACGGACCGCCTATGTCAAGGCAGTTGCGTACAGATACCTCATCGCCAGCGAGTCGTCGACCTCGACGGATTCCTATGTCTTCAAGTGGATGGCATCAGGCAATAGCCCGGCTCAGTATCAGCCATATATCGACGTCAGCAAGATCCCTCCGACTACGAGAACGAAGGCCCTCGCCGGCCTTGTCATAGACATTGAAAATTAACATTAAACGATATGCAGAAAAGTTTCAAAAAGAGCCTGAACAACTGGTTCGAATTCCATGGAAAGTTCATGGCTATCGCCCCGCCTAAGGGCTTGGCCGTCAGTGTGTTCGGTCTTATCGATCCGGACCTTACTCCCGCCCTCCTGAACGCCGGAGACAAGACCCCGGCAGACTTCTCCGGCCAGGGCAGCTACATCGCAAAAGACCTCTCCGAACTGACCGGGATTGCCGACCTTCCGGACGGTATCTACCTCTATCTGGAGTCTTCAGACTCCGGGAATTGTACATTACTAATCACTGAGTAATCATGGATGTAATCAAATTCAATAAATACCCTAAAACTGCCGGCGGTGGGGGAGGCGGCGGTGGCTCCTCTGCTCCGATGACTTCCATCACCTGGGCGGAACTGAAGTCCCTTCGAGACAGCGCCGGCCTCACTCCCGGTATGCAGTACCGCATCACCGACTACGAATGCACTACTGCGCAGGACCTTACCCGTTCTGCCGGCCATCGCTTTGACATCATTGTCACTGCCGACTCTGCGGACTCCCTCAACGAGAATGCGAGGGCCTGTCTGCATGAGGGAGACAGCTACTTTGCCGATTCCTACCTCACTGCCTGGGAACTCAAATATTCCCTCGACAATGATTCGGACAGATTCGCCTGGGCCTCTGAGGACGGCAAGGGCGTCGTCTATTGGATGAAGGACGAGTGGGACAACGAGTGCCCGTACGACTTCAAGAATATCATGTTCAAGGGAGATTGGGGCTACTTCGCCTACACTTTCAACTATATCAATGACAGCAGTGACAACTCCTGCGAAGACATCTCCACTCAGCAGTTCGTGCATCCCGGCTATGGCGGTGACTATTGCCATACGCACGACAATGTGATCAAGCCATATATCAACACAAGTGGCGGATATGTGCTGAACGTGATAGTTTTTCTCAACATGTCTTCTCTGTATGAAGGATCCTGGAGCGGTTGCTTCTGCAATGTTTTCGGAGTGGGGAGCCACAACAATACCATCGGTAGCCACAGCAACAGAAATACCTTCGGGATCGAATGCTGGAACAACACTCTCGGCAGAGGGTGCTACCACAATCATTTCAGCAACTACTGCTATGGAAACAACATCAAGGACGGCGGCTACTACAACTCCCTTGGCGACTATTGCTACTTCAACACCATTGATGCCGGTGCCTCAAAAAAAGTCCTTGTCATGTGCAGTGGTGTAAAATCAAACCTGTCCGGCTACGTCGCCGCCTTCTGGTTCGGCAACACAAAGAGATACTAGATTCAATTTTATTTATATCTTTGCAGAAGCACAGTTTTCACTGTGTGTGTTTATATAAATTTCACAATTTTACCTCGTCTGCTGTGAAGTAAACGAGGTATTTTCATCCAATATTGCTCAACAATGCTAAATTATCTTGTATTTACTAAATACAATACCTAAATTCGCACCCAAAATGTGAATAATCAAAACTAAACATACATAAAACAAATGAAAACAAACCTTTTTAACACAAACTACTCAGCACCGGAAGTAAAGGTGGTTGAGGTTGAGTTGCAGGGCATGCTTTGCACGAGCGACACTGTAATCGAAGGCCAGGGCGGAATGGCAGGTGTTACCCTCCATAGGGATGATGAAAAAGACTGGATTTAATGATTGATGTCATGAAGAAGTTCTTATCATTATTTGCATTCGCTGCAGCGCTGTTAGCCTGCAAACCAGAGGTTAAGCTTGAGCCAGAAAACCTTGTAAATGTATCTTTTGTTGTAGATGTTCAGGAACCTACCACCAAGGTAAGCTTCAATGAAAGCTTCGTTCCTGCATGGGATAATGGAGATGAAATCAAAGTTATGTGTGGCTCTGAAAGCGCTATAGCTACTTGGGATTCCACAAACGGCGTTTTCACAGCTTCTGTATCAGGTGCTTTCCTCAATAATCCTAATGTTACAGCTCAGTATCCAGCTGAGGAACCTGC
>JAKSJH010000174.1 GCA_024398315.1 Bacteroidales bacterium | reverse complement strand
CCAGTTTACGGTAGGAATTGGTGTTCCAGACCAGCAGGTCACTGCAGTCTTCCTGTTCTTCGAGTATCCTCAGAACTTCCTGAAAGCACTGCACACCGAACACTGAGATGTTCTCACATTCGGTCGCCTCAAGAGCGGATTCCAAAGGGAGTATGCATCCTGCCAGCCCCCTTTGGGCAGCCAGTTCTGCAATGGGGAGAGCTCCCGGAACCGCCCTCACCGACCCATCCAGCCCCAATTCCCCCATTATCAAGTATTTCCCAAGGCCGGAGAGTTCCTTCTGACCAGATGCCGCGACTATGCCGACAGCAATCGGGACATCATAGCCGCCGCCGTTCTTATGCATGTCCGCTGGAGCCAGGTTGATGACAATCTTCTTGCCGGGAATATGGAGGCCAAGGGACTGCAGAGCCGTTATCGTCCTCAGCAGGCTTTCTTTCACAGCCACGTCGGCGAGCCCGACAAGATGGATTCCGATGCCGTTGGTGATGTCCACCTCGGCGGTGACGGGGATTGCATCGATACCGATGCATTTTGCACAATTAATATAAGTCAACATTGCCCGAACAATTTGTTTGGCCGGGCAAATGTATGGTGCAAAATCGTCAATGTCCGAAAGAAACGGAAAAAAGAGATCCGGTCCCCCTTCGGATGGCAAGTCCCCCCTGCCTTAAAGGGTCTGTCCCCCTATGAACTCCCTCATGATGGAAGTCGGAGGGATGGCCGAAATCTCATCCGGCTGCAGCGCGACGATGTACTCGAGGAACTTGAGCAGCCTGCAGGCCTCGGCATAGGCCGGGGAATTAGGAGATATCCTCCTCAGGAGAGGTTCAGCATAGTACTTGAGCATAGGAAGCTCGAAGATCAGCGCGGAGTTGAAGATTGCATCGGCATTCTCCTGGAAAGGGAAGATGTTGCGGCTCTCCCCTCTCCTGACGCTGTACCAGCGAAGGATGGTCTCCTCCGGAATGATGCCGCGGGTGCGGTTGTCGCGGATCATCCTGCGGAGCAGGCGGTTGTCCGATGTGGAGATGGTGTTGTTCTCGTCAATGTTCAAGGATGTGAGGGCAGACACGAAGACCCTGAATATTCTGGAGTCATCTACGGCTGAAGTCATCTCAGGATTCAGGGCATGGATGCCTTCCATGATCAGTATGTCGCTTTCTTCAAGTTTGATCCTGTTGCCGACGAAGGCACGGCACCCGTTCTTGAAGTCATACTTAGGGATTTCCACCTCCTCTCCGGCAAGCAGCTGGTTGAGCTGGTTGTTGAGGAACTCCAGATCCATCGCATGGAGGGATTCGAAATCATATTCACCATATTCATCCTTCGGGGTCCTGTCCCTGTCGACGAAATAGTTGTCCAGCTCGATGACTTTCGGAGTGAGTCCGAGGACCCTGCAGTGCATGGCGATCCTCAATGAGGAGGACGTCTTTCCGCTGGAGGACGGACCTGCGATCATAACGATCTTCTTGGTGGCCCTGTTCTCGTAGATCTTGTCCGCGATGCGGGCGTAGTTGCGCTCCTGAAGGGCTTCCGCCATGTTGATGAGTCTGACAGCATTCCCGCCGAGAATCTCCTTGTTGAGGCTTCCAATTCCCCTGATCCCGATTATGGAGCACCAGTCGGAATATTCCTTCAGGGTGTTGGCGATCTTCGTCTGGCGCTTGATAGGCATCAGCTTGCTGAAGTCATTGATATGAGGATACTGGAGGCACATTCCACTTCCGATTCCTATCAGGTCGAACAGCTTCAGGTAGCCGGTTGAAGGAAGGAGCGGGCCATGGAAGGAGTCAGCCCTGTCTCCAAGTCTGGAGACATTGCAGTAGAACACTCCGAGGCTTCTCTGAAGTTCGGCCTTGAGAGGCATCCCCTCTTTCTCGAACAGCTCGCATGCCTTTTCTGCGTCCATCTTCTCCTTTGTAAACGGAAGGTCCTGGGCGACAATCAGTTTCATCCTCTCACGAATGGCGTCGATGTCCTCGTCCTTGACAAAATAGGTCTTGGCGAGTCCGTCTTCAGTGCGGACAGGTTCCTGAAGTTCACAATAGAGTCCGCTAGGAAGGGAGTGGTCGATAAGCAGGCTTTTTTCAGGGAACAGTTCGCTGACAGCCTTCTGCAGCACGAAGGACAAGGACCTGATGTAGGTCCTGCGGCCCTCGGAGTGGTCATAGCCGACAAACTGTATCTGCTTCATTTCCGAGACCCTGTAGTTGAGGTCCTTGAGTTCGTTGTCAACAAGAGCGGCAAGCACGTCGATCCTGTTGCCGGTCTTCTCTTCCTTGACCGTCTTGCACACTTTGGCGGAAAGTTCCTTGAGAGTCGTTCCCGGTTCTATCTTGTGCCGTTTTCCATCATTGATGCACAGTACGGTGATTTCCTTGCTTTTGTCCATATTGTCTGGTATTATTTTTCGTTCTGTCAGATTGCCTCAATGTCACCGGCCTTGATCCAGCCCTGACGGCCGTCAGCAAGGGAGATGTTGTCCCATCCATCAACTGAATCCAGGATTCTCACCTTTGTCCCTTCGTGGATGATGAACAGATCCTTCGATGCATTGCCGGACGGGGAACTCTTCACAGAAGAAACCGTAGCCGTCACGACAGCGGAATCGGAATCCATGAATTCGGACTTCTGCCAGAGCGAGAATCCAAGTGACATGAGTGAAAGGAGCAGGATGGCGAGACCGGTGTAGAATCCTGTCCTCCTGACCGCGGAACTGCGGCCGAGAAGGAACATGAGGAGCAGGGCCAGGGTCATGGCCAGCAGCACCAGGAAGGTCACGGCCCATGCGTCCGAACCCATCAGACGGCTGACCTTGCGGGCGAGGCTCTTTAGAATGAACTCAGGGACCGGTTCGATCTTGTCCTGGATGAAACCATTCGTCAGCTCAAGGTTGTAGCGGGCGTCTGAATATGAAGGATCGGCCTTGAGGGCCCTTTCGTAGCAGATGATGGCCCTTGGATAATTGCCCTCCTTGAAGAAAGCGTTGCCAAGGTTGTAGTAGAGGACCGGTGATGTGGTGCCGGAGTCCACAATGGTCTCCCAGGATTCACGCGCATCGGCGAAGCGTCCCTCGTTGTAGGCCTGGACTCCTGCTTTCCAGGCATCTTCGACCGGGGTGGCGTTCGCAGTTGATATGCCGCCGAGGCAGAGGAGAACGGCGATGACCGTTGCAGCCGTATGAACGGGCCTTCCGCTGCGGAAGGAAGAATCGATGGCGGACACGACTTCGACCGCACTCTCATATTGTGACTTCATGGCCTCATTGGATGATTCCGGTGAATATCTTGCAAACTCACACTTGTCGATGAGGTCGGCGAAGGTCGAGCAGACATCCTCTGACACTCCTCCGGAGCTCAATGCCGCAACGATGTTGTCCTTGCTCATCTCGGACATGTCCATGCTGAGCTTGTCCGATGCAAAGCCGAGAAGGGTCTTGTGGAGTTCCTCGTAGAAGGCCGTGGAAAGGTTGCGTCCGAGATATTCATTGACCTGCGATAGACGTTTCCTGGCCATCTTGGTGGCCTTGCGGTTTCTGGTCAGAGCAGTGTCGGCCTTCATCTGAGACACCTTCTTCATGACGCTCCACACAGCGACTGAGCCTGCCAGGAGAATGGCGAGAAGGATGAGGAACAGAGGTGACCCGACGAAGAATCTGTCAGCTTTTCTGAAGGATGGCAGAGAAGTGCTGATGAAACGGATGTCGTCGGCCAGACTCTTGACATCCTTGCGCTCGACTCCCGGTGCGGAAGCCGTCATCTGCGACGAAGACTCGCCTCCCTTTCCTTTTTCAACGCTGATGGTCAGAGGTTCCGTCCTCAAGGTCACGTATCTGCCCTGATTGACATCGTAGTAGGAATATTCCACCGGCTCGATGGTGAACTCTCCGGCGCTGCGAGGAATGAACGGGAACTCGAAAGTCTTGCTGCCAGAAGTTCCGCCTGTTCCCTTGTCGGTGCTTTCAGTAGTCTTCGTGTCATATGACTCGAAATCAGGAGGTAACACGACTTCCGGCTCTTCCAGGAGGGCCACGTTGCCGCGTCCGGAGACAGTGATGACCAGGGAGGCGGCGTCATGTGTCTTCAGGGCGTCAGCCGTCAGGTGGGCGGAAATCTCGAAATTGCCGACTCCACCTCCGAACGAGGCCGGCTGACCAGCAGGGAGCTGGCTGACCTTGACATTGACAGCAGGGGCCGTGACTCTCTTCCTGATGGTTTTGTAGTCATCCTGGAAGAAGCTGTCGAATATACTGTTGGAAGTCCGCGCTGATGCCCTTACATTGACCAGACAGACCAGTTCCGAGGCATCGATGGTGAGGGTTCCGGCCTGCTGCGGAATAAGCACCCAGGAGCGGAGCACGGCAGTGTTGTAGATCTTGTCGTCAAGGGTCTCCCTCTTGAATTCGATATTGGTCGGCGCATAGGTTTCCTGACTCCAGAAGCCATTGAAATTAGGGAACTTGGCATTCTCAAAGCCAGCGATGTCGACCCTCTGGTAAAGTTTCAGGACCGCTGTCACAGGTTCACCGAGGACGACCTGGCTGCGGCTGAGGGACAAGCGCATGAACACATCCCCTCCGGAAACCTCGCCATCCTGGGAGGAAGAACCGGACGAAGGCATGGATGACGACCCTTGTCCGGAAGAACCGGACGAGGACGGCTGCTGTGGCTGTGACGCGCCATCGGTCACGACCTGGATGGTGACAGGATTCGACACGATACGTTCTCCGTCAAGCTTAGCGGAAGCCTCCGGGATTGTGAAAGTTCCTGTAGACTTAGGCATCAGAATGTAGGTGTAGGTCACCTGATGGGAGGACGTTTTCTTTCCGTTGATGATCTGGATGCTTGTGGAAGACCCTTTCTGCGGTCCCCACACCAGCTGGAAGTCATTTCCCTGGTCCCAAGAAAAATTGGAAGGGGACTTCTCCCCTTCTATGACGAAGGTGACGTTGAACTGCTCGTCCGCCGCAACGACCCCAGGGGCTTCAACCCTGATGGAGTTCTGTCCGAAAAGCCGGACGGAAACGGACATCAGCGCAACCGCACAAATAAGAACTCGTTTCAAACTGTTCATGCTTCTACCAATTCTTTTCTCTCTGCTTAGAAGCAGAGTGCTAATTATATTGGAGATTTTATT
>JAKSJH010000173.1 GCA_024398315.1 Bacteroidales bacterium | reverse complement strand
TCGCTGTTCATGCTGGTCTCCATGGTAGAGAGATACTGCCTGATGGCGATCTTGAGCTGCCTTTCGGTGTCAACCCTCTGGAGGTCGAGCTCTGCCGCCTGGACCTTGGCCTGACGGATGTTGTTGAGGCGCTTGCCACCCGAGAAGATAGGGACGGACAGGCTCAGGCCGACGTATGAATATGGTGACCATTTGTACTCGCTGAACTTGAAGTCATTGGTCATGGCGATCATGCTGTAGCTGAAAGCTGCGGAGAGGCTTGGAAGGCAGGCCGCCTTCTGGAGCCTGATGGTTGAAGCGAGCTGCTCGGCCTGGATCTCCAGCTGTCTCATGGTTGAGTTCAAGTCAAGGGACGGGTCCTGATAGTCGGCGATGGCCGAAAGCATTCCCTCCGAATAATCGTTCAGGCAACCGGCCACGTCAATGTTGCGGTCAAGGTCCAGGCCCATGACGGCCTTGAGCTGCCAGAGAGAGAGAATCACCTGACTCTCAGCATTGTAGACATTAGGGACCGCATTGGCCACATTGGCCTTTGACCTGAGGTAGTCGAGTTCTGAAGCCTTCTGGGCGTTGTACTTCTTCTCGGTCATGGAGAAATTGTCCACGGCGTTCTCGTAGACGCTCCTGTAGACATCGAAAGCCTCCTTGGCCAGAAGAACGGCGTAGAAAGCCTGCTTGACCTGAGTGACCATGTCAAGTCTTGAAGAACGTGCCTTCTCAACAGCGAGGTCAACGCTCTGCCCGGAAATCCGGATGTTCTCCCAGAGCTGGAAATTGATGAGAGGCAGGGCTGCGGACACACCATAGTTGTAGGTGTTCCAACGGCCGACGGCGAAACCGGAATTCGCACTGGCGGAATTGTCCTCCTGCTGCATCTGTCCCGGAGGCATGCCTGCTGCAGCGGAAAGCTCGCCGATCCTCTGGAGATAAGGCATCAGAGAACCGAACATTCCCATCGAGCCGCCTCCTTCTTCATCACCGTTCCCGCTGTCAGTATCCATGTACATGATCTGCTTCTTGATGGTTCTCTGATAGGATCCCGAACCGTCCACCTGAGGGAAGAGAGATGCGTAGGTCCCTTTGCGCGCATATTCAGAGCGCTTCACCTCCTGGTCGGCCACCTTGACAGAGACATTTTCGTTCAAGGCGATGTTCAGCGCATCCTGAAGAGTGAGGACCAGGGTGTCGGATCCAGCCTCTGCAGGAGCGTCATCTCCTTCATGTGCCATCGAGACTGGCGCAGCCGCCATGAAGATGAGCAAGGCGGGAAAGACAGTCCTGATTTTTGTTGTTATATTCATAAGTAACATCTTTTGTTTCGCTTATTCGAGAACCCTTTCTACTATCAAAAACCGTGCTACAATGGCCGCAAACGGGCTTTTCAAAGAAAAAATCGTGCACTTTGCGAAGAAAGTGCACGACATGTCAGAATTCAAAGTCCGTATATCTCAATCAGCCAGGCTTCTGGCATAATGCGTCGGTTCTGCCTTGGCAGGCTTGGTGTCCTTGACAACCGCCATGGCAGGTTCTTTCCTGACAAAGGCGCGGACAAGGAAGAAGATGCCGAGCAGAACGAACGGGATGCTCAGGATCTGTCCCATGTCAAGGGCCATGGTCCTCTCGAAGTCCACCTGAGGTTCCTTGATGAACTCGATGAGGAAACGCATTCCGAAGCAGACTATGAAGAATATTCCGATGAATGTTCCCCTGTAGACCTTGTCAAGTTTCTTCAGATAGAGGATCACCAGTCCGATGCCGAGAAGAAGATAGCTCACGGCCTCATAGATCTGGGTAGGATGTTTCGGCTCGGTCTCCCCCCTTCTCTCGAAGACGAATCCCCAAGGAAGGTTGGTCACATCACCGTAAATCTCTGAGTTGAAGAGGTTTCCAAGACGGATGAAAGTCGCGGCGAAAGCCACGGCGATGGCAAGGTGGTCGAGAATCCAGAAGAAATCCACATTGTAGCGTTTCCCGTACTTGCGGGCGAACCAGATCATGCAGATGAAGAGCATTATGGTGCCTCCGTGGCTGGCGAGTCCGCCTTTCCAGACAGCGAATATCTCCCAGAAACCCTTCCAGGACCCGAAATAATAGTCCGGCTGGTAGAATATGCAATGCCCCAGGCGCGCTCCTACGAGCGTGCCCAGAAGCAATGTGTACAGAAGAGGGTCCAGCATGTCCCTGCTGACTTTCTCCCTGTCGCAGAACTTGGTGAACATCCAGTAGCCGAGGATGAAACCGGACACGAAAAGGAGTCCGTACCACCTCAGGGCGAAGAAACCGACCCTGAATATTTCAGGATCCACGTTCCAGTGTACAGATAGAATGCCCATGGGAAACGAAGTCAGGAATGACATGCGGTACTATGATTATTCGCAGATGGCAGCGACACCCGGAAGGGTCTTGCCTTCGATAGCCTCGAGCATTGCTCCGCCACCGGTGCTGACGTAGCTGACCTTTGAAGCGAAGCCCATCTTGGTGACAGCAGCGACAGAATCGCCGCCGCCGACGAGCGAATATGCTCCGTTCTGGGTGGCCTCAGCCACGAAGGTGGCGATCGCCTCGGTTCCCTTTGCGAAGTTAGGAAGCTCGAAGACACCTACAGGACCGTTCCAGAGGATGGTCTTTGAAGAAAGTATGATCTTCTTCCAGTTCTCGAGAGACTCAGGAGCGGCGTCCATGCCCTCCCAGTCGTCAGGGATGTTGAATATGTCGAACTGCTTGCGAGGGGTATCGTTGTTGAACTCCTGTCCGCAGACGGTTGCGACTGAGAGAGAGAGGTTCACGCCCTTCTCCTTGGCAGCCGCCATGATCTCGAGAGCATCCGGCATGAGCTCGTCCTCGTGGAGGGACATACCGATCTTTCCGCCCTGGGCCTTGATGAAGGTGTAGCCCATGCCGCCGCCGATGATGAGGTTGTCAACCTTGTCGAGGAGGTTCTTGATGACACCGAGCTTGCTGGAGACCTTGGAACCGCCGATGATTGCGGTGAAAGGACGCTCCGCATTCTTGAGGACGTTGTCGATAGCCTTGACTTCCTTCTCCATGAGATAGCCGAACATCTTGTCGTTCGGGAAGTACTCGGCGATGAGAGCGGTCGAACCGTGGGCTCTGTGAGCGGTTCCGAACGCATCGTTGATGTAGCAGTCAGCGTAGGAGGCGAGCTTCTTCACGAACTCCTTCTGGCTTTCCTTGACGGCCTTCTTGGCAGCCTTCTTCTCCTCGTCGGATGCATCCTCAGCAAGTCCTCTCGGCTTGCCTTCCTCCTCAGCGTAGAAACGGAGGTTCTCAAGGAGGAGGACCTCACCCGGCTTCAATGCAGCAGCCTGCTCGTCAGCCTTCTGGCAGTCCTCAGCAAACTGTACAGGGACACCGAGGCACTCTGAGACATGACCCATGATGTGCTTGAGAGAGAACTTGTCGGTGACTCCCTTCGGACGTCCGAGGTGGGACATGATGATGAGGGCTCCGCCGCTGGCAAGGACCTTCTTGAGAGTAGGGAGAGCGGCACGGATACGGGTGTCGTCTGTGATGTTGAAATTCTCATCGAGAGGAACGTTGAAGTCCACTCTGACAATCGCCTTCTTTCCAGTGAAGTCGTAAGAATCGATGTGCTGTTGCATGATGTGTTATGATTAAGATTTGTTTTCGTTCTATACAGTTTGCAAATATACAAAAAAGATGCGACATACTATATAATCCTTGATCACGAGAGGGTGACAGAGTCTCCGGCAGGACATGTTGCATATTAGAAGAGTCAGTGCTAACTTTGCGGCATGACCATCGAATATCCATCCCAGTCCTGGAAGGACTATGAACTGATTGACTCCGGAAGAGGCTTCAAGCTTGAGAGATTCGGAGATTTCATTCTTTCGCGCCCGGAGCCCAAGGCTCTCTGGGACAAATCCATGAGCGACCAGGAATGGGACCGTCTCACCCACACCAGGTTCACCCCCGGAGCGGGATTCGCCAAGGCCGGCAAAGAAGACAGCGGTACCTGGGACAGGCTCCGCAAGATGCCTGACCAGTGGTGGATACAGTACGGAGGAGGTCCCAGGTTCAGCCTGAGGCTCGGACTTACGTCATTCAAGCATGTGGGAGTCTTCCCGGAGCAGGCGCCCAACTGGGAGTACATCCACCGCCAGACGGCAAGAATCGCCGAAGCGACCGGAAGCAGGCCTAAAGTGCTCAATCTCTTCGCCTACACAGGAGGTGCCTCTCTCGCCGCAAGGAGCGCCGGAGCCGACGTGACCCATCTGGATTCCGTGAGGCAGGTCGTGACCTGGGCCCACGAGAACCAGGACAGAAGCGGATTGGACGGCATCCGCTGGGTGGTCGAGGACGCCATGAAATTCGCCCGCCGCGAAGAGAGGAGGGGCAACCGCTACCAGGGAATCATCCTTGACCCTCCGGCCTATGGCCACGGTCCCGACGGCGAGAGATGGAAGCTGGACGAATGTCTTTACGAAATGATGAAGTCGGTCAGCAGGATACTCGAGCCGAAAGACAGCTTCCTTGTTCTGAACCTCTATTCCAACGGTTTTTCAGCCCTTCTGGGCGAGACTGTCGTCCGCCAGGCATTCGGGCTGGAGTCCTCCGAAGGCCTTGAGTCCGGGGAACTGGCACTCAGGGACAGATTCGGAAAGAACCTGCCCCTGAGCATATTCGTAAGACTGGAAAGATAGCCTTCCGTCAGCCTTTGTTCGTATCCGCCCCGGATTCCGAGCCCGAGATCAGGCTGAGATAGGCGGAGAAATCGCTTTCAATCTCGTCTGCGGTCTGCTTGTCTCCGGACTTCTCCATCGTGCCGGTCATGTAGTAGACCAGATTGCAGCAATATTCGAAATCGTCCTTCACGACGGAATAGAAATCCAGGTAGAACGCCACTGACTGCTTGAGCTCTGAATAAAGCTCCATCGCCAGCGCCTTGGCCTTCTCAGGCTTTCCGATCGTGTAGTAGTCCTCTATCATCATGATCGGGAACAGGGAGTTGGTGTTCCACCCCAGGATGGAGTTGTCCAGAGGGTACTGGGAGACCTTGAGGACCTCCTGGCACTTGTCCAGAGCAGCTTCGACCCTGTCATTCTCACCTGCCTTGATGAGTGCCTCGGCGGAGCTGAGGTAGAGGCTCCTCAAGCTCATGACACCGAGAGAGGTGTAGC
>JAKSJH010000172.1 GCA_024398315.1 Bacteroidales bacterium | reverse complement strand
CGCGCTGAAGGACGTGAAGAAGGTAGGGAAGAAGGCAGAGAGGAAGGTGAAACTTCTAAGCAGCGTGAGATAGCTGCAAAGATGAAATCGATGGGGATGCCTGCCGGGACAATCTGCGAGGCCACCGGGCTGTCACCGGAGGCTGTGGCGGATCTGTAATCATGAGTTTTGCCCGTAACCTCAACGCTGCATTTGAGGTCACGGGCAAAACGGTCACGGAATCGGTAATATTCCTGCTTGATATTCCTACTTCTTGGTGTGGTCCACCCAGATCAGTTTGCTGGTGTCGTAGCCGCGCTCAGAGGCCACTGACAGGATTTTCCGGAGAGTCACATCCGGAAGCACCGGGGTCCGGGAGAGAATCCAGAGGTATTTCGCATTGGCGGATCCGATGAGGGCGTAGCTGTAGTCCTCACTGAGCATCATAACTCTGTAGTCGGAGTAGAACGGGCCGAAGAAAGAGACCCGCAGGAGTCCGACGGAGTCCGTCATCTTGGCTTTTCCCTTGGATTCCTTGAAGCGTCCGTCCTTCATTCCGCTGTTCATGACTGTTATCGTTCCGTCAGGGTTGAGAGAATAGTGAGCCTTAGCATGCGTGAGGCCACGTTCGAAACTGTGGTTGAAGCGGGCGATTTCGTACCAGCTTCCAAGAAAGCGGTCGAGGTCGAGAGACCTGACTGTCGAATTGTCAACCTCCTGTCCCTTGCATGTGCATGAAGCGAGACAGAGAAGGGATGTTACCAGAATGCTCATAACTCTTTTCATGATGTTAAACTGTTGATGTTGGACTTGTGTCTTGGCGAGGATTCCCGGGATCCGCCGCTTCTGACATTGCAAAGATAATATGAGGGAGGAGCGTTTGAATATTGACAATAAATCTATTTTTCTATATTCATTATTGAAATTATCAATATATTTGTAAAAACGACTTCACCATGGAACTGCGTCATCTGAACTATTTCGTCACGGTCGCCAGGACCTTGAACTTCTCCGAGGCCTCACGTCAGCTTTATATCACCCAAGGCACTCTCTCCCAGCAGATTCAGCAGCTGGAAGGCGAGATCGGTTCCCAGCTGTTCGACCGGACGAGGCATTCAGTGGTCCTGACGGAAGCGGGCGAAGAGCTGCTGCCACTAGCAATCAAGACCATCGAGGATTCAGAAATATGCAGCAACAGGATGAGGGACTTGAAAGGCGCTCTGACGGGCACATTGCGCATCGGGACCACTCCTTCGTTCAGTTCTCTGCTGACTGAGACTGTCAGAAAATTCATAAGGGAGCATCCGGGAGTCAAACTGAATATTCAGTCAGAAACGGCGGCCGACCTTATCGAAATGCTGCGCGAGAAGAAACTCGACCTCGTTCTCGCCTTCAAGCCGGCCATGGCCTATGACGAATTGGAGTCGGAACCCTTGTTCAAGAACACACTCAGCGCGGTCATGAGGAAAGACCACCCTCTGGCTTCGCACAAGTTCCTGACAATGGAGGACCTGGAGAACCAAAGGATTGTGCTTCCAGGGAAGAGCCTGCAGGCGAGGCGTGCGTTCGACCGCTACCTGGGTCTGGACACCAGGAAGCTGAACGTTACGCTGGAAGTCAACGAGCCGAACCTGATAATGGACATCGTTCAGAGCACCAACCTGATAACGGTCATTTCATCACTGGCGGCGTACTACCGGACAAACCTGGTCGCCATCCCGCTGGCGGGAGGCAACTATTCGATGGTCGGCTGCATCCACCGCCACAAGGAGGGCTACCGGAAGCGCTCGGCAGAAATCTTCATCGAGATGCTGCGCGACTCAGCCCAGATCGAAAGAATCAGCAAAAGTCTCGACTGACCCGCTGCCCGCAATGACGGGGCTGGTCAGCGGGCGAGGATGTTGATGAAGTCGTTGATAATTTCGGTCCCTTTGTAGTTCTCGAGAATGGTGACCTTGCGGGCGTTGTCCGGACGCTCGACCCACTGGCCGTCAACCAGGACCGGAGCAGGGATGACGGTGGCGTCACACCATTCGGGATTCTTCACGACGGCGACACAGGCCATGTCGAACAGGGCCCTGGAGCCGTCCTCAGCCTTGTCGATGTTCTCGAAAAGATTGAGGGAATAGTCACCGAAGCAGGTGAATTCTCCCCCATGACGTCCTGTGACAGGGGTCCTGGCCTGCGGACCCTTCCCGGCGATCTCATTGCGGACCCGGTCGATAGTGACGCGGACGGCATCAGTGCCGGAAGGTTTCCCGTAACGCGCCACGCTGACCGCAAGCTCTACATCGGATTCTATGACATAGTTCATCGACGGGATGTCGCACACCATGTTATGCTCGCCCGGATCCGGATAGTTTGACCCGAGCCAGACAACCTTGAGATTCGGAACAATCCGAGGTTCCTTGGCGATTGCAAGCGCCACATTGGTCAGTTTGCCCACCGGAATGACGGTGAGTTTGTTCTTCGGAGAATGAGCCAGAGCCTGCTGGATGATGAAGTCAACAGCCTGGAACCCGTCATGTTCAGGATTGTCCAGGGTGCCGGAGATTTCCTCGAAGCTGGCAGTGGCGCCCGGGATGATGGTCACATCCTTGTCCACAAGAGTGGCAACCCTCTGAACCTCGTCGCACTGAGCCTGGATAGACCCGTTGACGGTCACATTGGTGGTGATGGCGAGGGTGTTGAAACTGTCGTCGTTGAGCAGGAGATAGGCAATTGCATGCTGGTCGTCAATCTCATTGTTGGCGTCAGTGTCGAAGATGACGTCGAGGCCGCTGTTGCTTGCGCAGCTCATCGAAAGGAGCATTGCGGCAAATGTCAGGAAGATGCTGGAAAGTTTCATGATTCTGAATATTCAAATGTGATGATGTCTATCAATAGTGACGCTAGTCCACGACCCGGCCGTCCACAAACTGCCATTTCTTCCGCTCAGGGTCGACGCAGATGAGGACCTTCTTCAGATCTGTGTCGTAGATGGTCTGGAGGAAGTTCGGCTCGTAGGTCCTGCGCTCCTCCGAAGAGCATATCCGCTTCTGCGTGTTGTCCTTGGTGGCCATATTCAGGCCATGGCCATATTCCCAGAAACGCTTCTTGGGGCTGTTCGTGAGGACATAGCCGTCCTCGCCGCGGCTCATTATGGCATAGTCGAAGGTTCCGGTCCACTCCCCCGGATTCACCTCTTCGGCATAATGACCGCCTGCTTCGAAGTAGTTGCAGTAGTGCTCCATATTGAAGTTGATTATGTCCACCGGCTGATGACCCGGGTTAGGACCGAACAGAGGATAGTTGCAAGGGGCCTCGTCACAGCAGTTGATCAAGGTTATAGGATGCACCCAGACTCCGCTCTGTAGAGGATATGAGTTGAAGGTGAATCCATAGTTGCAGAAGACCGAGCTGAGATAGTTGCCGAATAGGTGCTCCCCACCGATCTCGAAGCCGACTCCAAACGAGAGACAAGCGACCTGGAACATGTCGAACTGGAAACTGTTGTTCGCTCCTTGGACGCAACGTACACCGACACAGCCGAGGACTCCCGGATGAGGGACCTGGCCGGTGTCATAGTTGTTCTGGTCGCTGGCCTGGAGGTAGCAGTCGTTCATGCGTATCGACTCGAAGCGGGAACCGTCAACGCAGGTGATGTTCTTCTGATTGTCAGGGAGATTGATTGCCACCCTCTCCAGCGTCAGATGGGCGTCACGGTAGTTGAAGTTCCTGATCACTGAATATGTCTGGACGGAGTCAAGCGCATCGTAGCACTCGCGGGACACCGCCAGGGTCACGCCGTTGAAGTTGTCCTCCCCCGGTTCCAGAGCGAAACCGTAGTAGCTGGCATCGACACCCCGCAGGGCCAGGGTAGTCGAGAAGTCCTTGACGCAATGGCTCTTGCCTTCTCCGTGGACAGCAATTGCGTAATACGGCGTCCCGTCTTCAGTCGGTGTGAACGAGTCTATCATGTAGATTCCTGCCAGAAGGCGTACTTCGCCGTAGCGGCCAAGATTGTCCAGGGCATTCTGGATGGTCTTTTCGTCATTCTTCCCGGTGCAGACGATGTCGGCCGAGGCCTTGTCTGCGGCGCTGCTGTTCGATGCGGCGATCACGATCTCGTGGTCGCCTCTCAGACGTGGGGTACGGCAGCAACTCCTGGTTATCAGAGCGGTTGCGGCAACGACGGCCGCAAGAATAGCGATGGCAGGGATGATCTTTTTCATATTCATAATCAAATATATTCAAACACCTTGCGGTACATTGATGCTTTGTCTTCCAGTTTCATCGGATAGGCTCTGGAGGTCGATGGCATGCGCCACCACCTGATGGGTCTTCCGTACAGAGTGATGCCGGCATATTCACCTATCGAAGGAGGGATCAGGCCTACGGTCCCTTCCTTTGAAACGATGTCCAGGAACTCCTCCGACGATTTCCCGCCCGTCGTGACGACGGTCCGGCAATTAGGCATACTCTCCAGCATTCCGCGGATGTCTGCGGGTCTGAGAATGACCAGGTATTCGTCGCTGGCGTTGCCTTTCAAGCGGCACACTCTCGACGCGGTGTCAAAGAACCCCAGTCCATTCTCCATGCAGAAGTTCTTGATCTTCAGGCAGTCGAACCCCTTCTCGCCTTCCTTTGTGAACCGGTTGGCATCTCCGTGATGGAGAAGGCCCTGGATCCTCCAGAAATCGTTCTGGGGATTCGGGTAGAAAAAATCCATAGACCACCTCGCTTTCGGCGGAGGGAAACTGCCGAGGAAAAGCACCTTCCCGTCAGGCGGAAGGAAAGGTTCCAGGGGATGGTCCTCGATGACGATGCAGCGTCCCGCCATGTCCACTCTTCCTCCTTCCGGTCCGTCGATGAACACGACGCCTTCGCTTTCCAGCCTCTTTCTCTGCATCTCCGGTCCTCCGAAGGCATAACCGCTCCCGAGAGTCCCGTCAGAGCGCACCACCCGGTGGCACGGCACCTTGACGGTGTCTGTGTTGAGATGCAAGGCATTGCCGACAGCCCGCGCGGCTCCGACGGCACCCGCAAGTTCGGCCACCTGGGCATAGGTGCCAACCTTCCCCGCCGGAATCATTGCCACCGCCCGGTAAACCTTTGACTTGAAATCATCTGCTTCCATGCATTGATAATTCAACAATTACAAAAATAACATAATCCTGTACTTTTATCAATCCAGAAAATGAGTATTTTTGCATATTCTTTCCAGAAAACGATTATGAGAGC
>JAKSJH010000171.1 GCA_024398315.1 Bacteroidales bacterium | reverse complement strand
CTGCTCCACCATGGCCACGGCGATGCGGTCCTTGATGCTGCCCGTAGGGTTGAAGCCTTCAAGTTTGGCGACTATGTTGACATTCGGATTGGGACAGAGGCGGTTGATGCGCACCATCGGTGTGTTGCCTATCGTTTCGAGGATATTGCTGCAGTACATTATTTATTTCAGAATTATTGTAGGATCAAGAGGATAGCGTCCGAAATCCTTGCCGTAGACAGCAAGTCCTCCGAAGCCCTCGCCTTCTTCAGGCACGGTGAGACGTATCTTCAGTTCGGCGCCGGCCTGGACACAGTCCTTCGGGATGTCGACTCTGACGATCTGGCCATAAGAGCCGGCTTCCCGCATCCACCTTGCCTTCGGCTGGGCATTCCATGAGAGGACGCCCCTGTGGTCGGCGGGATCGTCATCAAGGGCCACCTTTGCGACATCCTTGCCATTGACGCTGACAACAACTGTGGATTTCCAGATGATGTCATCAGTCATGGCATAGGAATTCGGAGACTTGCAATGGTCGAAGGTACCACCTCCAAGCATGAAGTCGCCTGTCATCTCATTGCCTTCGCAGTCCTTGCCGAAAAGCTGCTTCGAAGAAGCCTCGAAGACAAGTTCCGCACCCTTGGCGTCACCAAGGTCGGCCGGGAGGGTTACTGAATATTCAAAATAGCCCTTGCCGAATCCGTTGACCTTGAGTCCGTCGAAGACTGGAAGTTCCTTGACGCTCCACTGGCTGTCCACGTAGGATGATGGAGCGAAGGAGACGGCGTTGCGAAGCTGTGCGTCATTGACGACGAAGAGTTCGAAGTTCCTGCTGAGGACCTTGCCTTTCTTGTCCTTGAGGATGTTTGTCAGGACATAGACTCCGTTCTCTTCAGGTACGGTGACCTCCCTGACAGTGACAGGAGAAAGTTCGAAAGGACGGAAGAGGACGTTGAAGGATTCCTTTCCTCCGTCGAACGGTTCTCCGAACTGGTTCCATCCCTTGAGTTCGGTCTCAAGCGTCATTTCACCCGGATCCTTGTCGGTGGTGAAGGATGTGCAGAGTTCGACATCAGTGGTGGAGCCCGGTTCCACTGTCTGACACAGGTCGGACATAGGGACGATGTAGTAAGGAGTGTGGAAGTCGGCGATGGTCATCTCCGGGACGAAAGTGCTCAGTCCGTCATACTTAGGCGTACGGTCAAACTTGACATAGCCGTTCCATTCGTTGATGACGTCATGGTGCTCAGTGTAGAGCCAGCCGCCGATCTTGAGGTGGCGGTGGAAGGCGTTCATCATGCAGTGGTAGTCCCATGAGAAGTCGCAGTCCCCGGCGCATCCGTCATAACCCCAGACATTGCCGCACTCGCTGTTGATCATCGGAACATCCTCGATGCGGTTGTCGCCGATGTAGTTGTAAGTGCCACCGACGATGGTGTTCTGGTCCGCACCGGCCGCCATCGCCTCCCATCTGTGACCCGCTTCATAGGCGTGCCATGAATTGATGTCGGTCTGGACATGGTCGTTGTTGCATGCGGAATTGTCCTCCACGAGCCTGGTAGGGTCCAGTTCCTTCGTAAGGAGGTACATGCTGCGGACCCATTCCTGGGTCTCAGGCCAGTAACCCCTGACTCCGTCCCTGGTGGAGAAGAGTCCCCATGTTTCGTTGAAATCGACCCATGAGAAGATTGAAGGGTGATTGTAGTCTCTCTCGAGCTGGTTCCTCATGCAGTTCTCCCATTCCTTCATGGCCTCCGGAGTTGGTTCGCCCCAGAAATTAGGGACATCGGACATGATGAGGAGGCCGAGCTTGTCGGCCCAGTAGAGCTTGCGTGGGACTTCGACCTTGATGTGGATTCTGTTTCCGTTCAGACCGAGCTTCTTGGAGAGCAGGATTTCATTCTTCATGAACTCGTCGGAAGGGAAGGTGTAGAATCCGTCCGGATGGTAGCTCTGGTCGAGGGTGAGCTGAAGGTAGAGCGGATGGTTGTTGAGAGCCACGTACTTGTAGTTCTGTCCCGGGACAGTCATGGCGCTGACCTTTCTCTGACCGAAATAGCTGTCCACCTTGTCGATTTCCTGCCCGCCGTTCACAAGGGATGCGCTGACCTCATAGAGATAAGGGTCATCGATGTCCCAGAGATGCTGGTCCTTGAGTGGAATGTCGAACGAGACGGCCGTCCTCCCGTCCATCTCAACTGTAACATCCTTCTGGCTCTTGTCCTTGAAGGATATGGTCGCCACGGTACCGGCTGCAGGAGCAGCATCAAGTTTAAGGTCAACCTTGACGAGAGAATTGTCGATGTCCGGTGAGAAGTGGAGTGAGGAGATGTAGTTTTCTCCCCTGGCCTCCAGATAGACAGTCTGCCAGATACCCTTGGCATCGCCGTAGCCCTGCTTGCCATAGAGATGCCAGTCAACTCTGGCATCGGCGACCTTGACCTTGAGTTCCTGAGGCTTGCCGAAATCAGCGACATCGGTGAGTTCGAATGAGAAAGGAGTGTAGCCACCCTGATGGGATCCGACTTCCTTGCCGTCGACCCATGCAGTTGTCTCCCAGTCGGAAGCGCCGACGACAAGGAACACGCGCCTGCCCTCCCATTCGGACGGAATGGTGAACTGACGGCCGTACCATGCGGTGTCGGCCTTGTTCTCAACCTCGGAAAGCTTTGATCCCCAAGGGAATGGAACAAGAATTCTCTGATCGAATGCTGAGATGTCACCCTGCGAGGCGGCCTCGTCGAAGGTAAACTGCCAGTAGCCGTTGAGATTGATGAAGCCTTCCCTCTGGAAATCCGGTCTCGGGTGTTCCGGGAGAGGGATGTCCGTTACGGAAGCAGGGCCGCCGCCGCATGAGACAGCGACCAATGCTCCGGTAAGAAAGGCCATAAGTTTCGCAAATATGCTTTTCATACTATTCGGCGATAATCTCAAACGATCCTGAAGGGAACAGGTAATATGCCTTGCCGTCGATCATCTTCTGGTCATAGGTGAGAGGAGAACCGTTGACGGTCACGTTCTTGTCCTCAGGAAGACGGACAAGTCCGTCGGCACCTGCAGGGATCTGGATCTTCCAGGTCAGCCTGCCGTCCTTGCTGTTCCATGATGTAGAGGTCTTTCCGTACCTGGTGTCAACTGACAGTTCCGCCCACTCGAGCGCGTCAGTGTGAAGAGGATCGAATATGATGGTCTTGAATCCAGGATTGACCTCGCATGGCCTGATGCCTGCGACATCCTCGAGGATCCATGAGTCATAGCCTCCCTGCATAGGATGGTTGTGGGATCCGCCGCCGGAGCGGCTGGCCCTTGAATTCATAGGAAGAGACTCCCAGAGAGTATGGACCTGAAGGGAGTCGATCATGTAGCCGAAGGAGTTCTCGCCCTTCTTCGTGAAGAGTTTGTAGGCACTCTGGGCAGCTCCGTTCCTGGAAAGCTGGCTACCAATCCTAGGAAGGCCGAATACGCCGATGTCAAAGAAGCCGTGGGTGCCCTGCCTGATGTCGAACAGGATGGCCTCCGCACCTTCCTGTCGGCGGTCTTCAGGGAAGAGGCCGAGCTCGAGGGCCATGGCATCACCGGTCTGGCCACCGAAGGTGCACTTCCAAGGATTGAAGAACTTGGCCATGAAAGCCTTGCGGACATATTCATTCTGCTGCTCGTACCACTTGAGGTCCTCGTCCTTGCCAAGAATCTTCGCAGTCTTGATCATGATGCCGAGGTCGATCAGGTGGAACTCGGTGGAGGTCACTTCGACAGGAGTGTTGTTGTGGGCGTGGGAGCTGTACATCGGGCACCAGTCGCTGAGGCCCTCGTAGACGATTCCGTCAGTTGCTCTGACAGCGACTTCATGGACCCAGATCTTCATCATGTCGTAGTAGTCCTCGAGAATCTGCTTGTTGCCGTAGTAGGTGTACAGATGCCAAGGAATCTGGACGACTGCTGTTCCCCAGTCAGGTGAAGCTACGCCGCAGAGACGTCTGCCCGGAGCGATCATGTGAGGGACACCGGCAGGCTTGTCCTTGAAATAGAAGAAGTTGTTGTACAGCTTGTGGTGGAGGGTGTTCTCAAGCGGAGCGGCAGCCGTGGTGCGGATGTCCTCAAGGTACTTGACCCAGAAGTTGTTCATCTGGAAGTTCATGTCGGCGGCGCGGTCGTAGGCGTGGGTGTCGCCGAGCCAGCCGCACTTCTCTCTCTGGTTGCAGTCCACCGGGAGACCGACGAAAGCATTGAGGAATGTGCGTGTGGCAAGTTCGTGGAGTTTGTTGAGCTGGTCGTCAGCGCACTTGAAGTCAGCGATAGTGGTGACGTCAGTGTGTACAGGGACCATCTTGATCCAGTCGATTGAAGGTTCCTTGTCGGTTCCTTCTACGGTAAGTTCGGCATATCCCATTCCGTGCTAGGTGACATGAGGCATCCAGGTTTCCTTGCCGTTGCCTGCGAATGTGTAGGCGTCCTGCTGGTAGCCGACGTGTTCGATACCTGTGGATTTGTAATCCATGTCACCGTTCGGCTTGACTTCCTCGGCTCCCCTGGTCTGGAGTCTGACTCCGCGAGGAAGTTCAGCGCTGAACAGGATCTCGGAGGTGAGGTTGCAGCCGAAGTCATAGACCCAGACATTGCCTCCCTTTGGTGAGCGCCACATCTTCTGGGCCGTGATCGGCTCCAGAGTGCGCATAGGAGGAAGTTCCTGGGCCTGCATGTACTCAGGGAGGACTCCGTCAGCCTTGACTGCAGAGTTCCAGTCGCTGTCATCGAATGATGCCGAGCACCAGCCTTCGATGGCCTTGGTGGCGTCATATTCATCACCCTGGTAGACGTTGCTCTTGACAAGCGGACCGTCCGCCCACTTCCAGGAGGTGTCGGTGCCTACGGTCTCGGTCTTGCCGTTGGCATATTCAATCACCATCTGGCAGCGGAGGATAGGCTTGCCGTAGGACATTCCTTTGTCCCAGACCTTGTCCTGGTTGTACCAGCCTGCGCCGAGCATGACTCCGATGCAGTTCTTTCCGTTTGCAAGAAGGCCGGTCACATCGAAAGCGCTGTAGAGGGCGCGGATCTGGTAGTCGGTCTGCGCCGGGTCAAGGACGCGGGTCGGATCGACTTCTGTCCCGTTGAAGAAAAGTTCGGAACAGCCAAGTCCGCTGAGATAGACGACAGCCCTGCTGACCTTGTTCTTCTGGCGTTCGACAGTCTTGCGGAAATCTGGGAACGGGCCGTCCTCGGCC
>JAKSJH010000170.1 GCA_024398315.1 Bacteroidales bacterium | reverse complement strand
CCGATCGGACAGACTTGTCTCGGCTCCGGATCGTCGCTCTGCTCCCCGCTCGCCGGCATTGGGCGCAGCGGACAGGGAGCGTCAGGAGTGAACGGTCCGTTGACGTATGGTTCAAGGGATGACAGGTCGATCTCAACGACCTTGTCGTAGTAGCCTGCTGGATCGGCAAGTACCTCAGGATCGGCCACAAGGAACTCCTTGTTCGCATCGGCCAGGTCTGCGATATCCTTTCTTCCGGTCGCGCAGAGATATTCATGCATATGGCTGTCATACGGAAAGATCGAGCATGTCGCACCGACCTCGGCGCCCATGTTGCATATTGTCGCCTTTCCGGTGCAGGGGATTGTCGAGGCACCTGGTCCGAAATATTCAATCACAGCGTTTGTGCCACCTTTCACGGTCAGGAGACCGGCCAGGTGGAGGATGACATCCTTCGGGGAAGTCCAGCCTTTGAGAGAGCCGGTAAGCCTGACACCGATGACCTTCGGCATCCTGAGTTCCCACTCCATGCCTGTCATCACATCGACGGCATCAGCCCCTCCTACTCCAACGGCAACCATTCCCAGTCCGCCTGCGTTGGGGGTGTGCGAGTCAGTGCCCACCATCATCCCTCCGGGGAAGGCATAGTTCTCCAGCACGATCTGATGGATTATGCCCGCACCCGGTTTCCAGAATCCCATTCCGTAGCGTGATGCCGTCTGGCTGAGGAATGAATACACTTCCCTGTTGGCCTCGCAGGCCCTTGGGAGATCCTTTCCTGCCCCATCCTCCGCACAGATGATATGGTCACAATGGACCGTTGCGGGGACGGCTGTCCTGTCCTTCCTGGCGTTCATGAACTGAAGAAGCGCCATCTGGGCCGTAGCATCCTGCATGGCGACCCTATCGGGACGGAAGCATGCAAAGTCGCCGCGGTCCGGAAGCCTGTCGGAGAATGAATAAAGATGCGAATAAACTATCTTTTCACACAGTGTGAGATGACGGTCCGAAAGGGACCTCACCATCTTCATCCTTTCTCCCAACGAGGAGTAGAACCTTATGGCATCACTGGCAGAAGCACACATAGCACTATATTTTTAATTCCGGTCACCAATATAAATATTTTAAGTGACAATGTAAACATTTTAATAAACATAAATGCATTTAATTGAATATTAGAATATATATTCATAAATATTCCATCTCCATTAGGGCGATTTCCATTTTTTTCACTATATTTATAAGGTATTTCGAAATTAAAAGAATCAGATGGAATTAATCAACTCCATAAACGATTGTCTCTGGTCGTATGTCATCACAGTCGTACTCGTGGGTGCGGCAGTATTCTTCACAATCCGTCTCCGCGGAGTGCAGTTCCGCTACCTCGGTGACGGAATCCGTGTCCTGCTGGGCAGGGACAAGAACCCGCACAAGTCATTCTACAAAGGAGAAACAAAGAAGATAGGTTCGTTCAAGGCCTTCTCGGTCTCACTGGCCTCACGCGTCGGTACGGGCAACCTCGCCGGAGTCGCATCCGCAATGTTCGTTGGCGGGCCGGGCGCCATATTCTGGATGTGGTGCATGGCCATGCTCGGAGGAGCGACCTCCTTCGTCGAGTCCACTCTCGCCCAGCTCTACAAGAAGAAGGGAGATACTGCTTTCTACGGCGGTCCGGCCTACTACATGGAATACGGCCTGGGGAAAAGATGGATGGCCGTACTGTTCTCGATATTCATGATCCTTTCCTTCGGACTGGCCCAGAGCATGCTGCAGGCGCAGACAATCATCTCATGCTTCCATGACACGCTGGCCCTCAACCCCCTTCTGGTGGCAGTCGCAATGGCCGCAGTCCTGCTTCTCATAGTCGTGGGAGGCATCCGCAGGATCTCCAACGTAGTCAGTCTGATGGTCCCGGTGATGGCCCTGGGCTACATCCTTCTCGCGATTGTGATCATGATCATTCACGCAGGTGAGCTTCCTGCCGTGTTCGCCCTGATATTCAAGAGCGCATTCGGCATCAAGCAGTTCGGTGGAGGAATGGTCGGTGCGGCTATCCTCCAGGGTGTAAAGAGAGGGCTTTTCTCCAACGAGGCCGGTGAAGGTTCCGCACCGAACGCAGCGGCCATAGCCGACACGTCACATCCGGTCAAGCAGGGTCTCGTCCAGGCCATCGGAGTCTTCGTGGACACTCTCCTGATCTGTTCCTGCACGGCATTCATCATCCTTCTTTCCGGACAGCTCGGCTGTGGCGAGAACGGAATCATCATGACCAGCAGAAGTCTCGAAACTCTTATAGGACCTGTCGGGAAATGGTTCCTGACAGCAGCGATATTCCTTTTCGCCTACAGCACCGTGATCGGCAACTACTATTATGGCGAGACTAACGTCCGCTTCCTGTTCTCCAAGCGGTCAGACAGGACTGTCAGGAGAAGCGTGAACATCTACAGGGCTTTCGCCTGCTGCATCGTGCTGGGCGCAGCCTACATATCCCTTGACACGGCATGGGCCTTCGTCGACCTCACGATGGGGCTGATCACCCTGGTCAACGTGGCGGCGATCCTGTTGCTGAGCGGCAAGGTGGCCGCCCTCCTCAAGGACTACAGACGTCAGAGGAAGGCGGGAATAAAAGATCCCGTCTTCAACAAGCACGAATGCATTGTCGACGACCCTGACAAACTGGAAGGATGGGAATAGACTCCCGCCCCAACTGCATGACAACAAAAAAATTGACTGAATATGAAGACAAAGATCATGGCAGCCTGCATGGCCGCAGTTCTGGCCTCCTCCCTCTCCGCACAGGCGGAGAACATCAGGTTCGCCGGATTTCCGTCCCTTTCTCCGGACGGATCCACAATCTATTTCTCCTACAACGGTGACATATTCAATGTTCCTGCTGCAGGAGGCCTCGCCACCAACATCGTCACGATGGACGGACGCGAGAGCCATCCGGTCGTCTCTCCGGACGGCAAGTACCTGGCTTTTTCTTCCGACCTCAACGGCAATGACGACGTCTACGTAGTTCCATGCGCCGGAGGCCAGGCCAGGCAGCTCACGTTCCACGAGGCGGCGGACTTTCCTGTCTCATGGTCGGCGGACTCCAAGGAGATCTATTTCGAGTCCCGCAGAAGCGGGGCAAGCAGGACCACTTACAAGGTCTCCGTCGAAGGCGGCACGCCGCAGCTGATGTTCCAGGGCGGCTATTTCACAACTGTCGTGAATCTTGTGGAGAATCCTGTGGACGGTTCCTTCTACTTCAACGAATCCGCCGAGAGCATCAACTTCCCTACCAGGAAACGCTATGTCGGCGACCACAACCCGGACATCCCGTGCTGGAATCCAGGACGGAAGGAGCACTCCACTCTGACAAGCCACCCCGGAAAGGACACCTGGCCGATGGTGGATGTCAAAGGCAACCTCTACTACGTTTCTGACGAAGCCGGAAATGAATCGAACATATTCAGACATGTTCCAGGAGGCAAAGCCGTCCAGCTCACTTCATATGACAGTTCCGTCCAGTACCCAAGGATTTCCGCTGACGGTTCAGCTATAGTCTATCTGCTTGACTACCAGATCCACGTTCTCAATCCTCAGAGTGGGAAGGACTTGGTTCCTGAAATACGCGTGGCAGGTGGCGACCTCGATGTGACGAGGGTGTTCAAGGGGCAGAAACCGGCCGATGCAGCCGTTTCTCCTGACGGAAAGAAGCTGGCATTCGCAATCCGCGGCCAGATTTACGTCTCCGATGCCAAATGCTCATATTTCAAGAAACTTGAGACTCCTTCAGACGAGAGGGTCAAGGAAGTGGTCTGGGGAAGGGACAACAGAACGGTGTTCTACACCAGGACTGCGAAAGGCTATTCCGGACTTTACAGAATCGCCGCTGACGGTTCTTCCGCCGAGCAGGCAATCCACACACCTCAGAGCAATGTGACCAGCATCACCGTCTCTCCTGACGGCAAGATGGTGGCCTTCATCGACGGGAGCAGCAAGCTGATGCTCTGCAACACTGCGGACAACAGCACCAGGACTCTGGCCGAAGTCGAGTTCTGGTCATTCTCGAACTACAGGATCTCCTTCTCATGGGACAACAGCCTCATCGCATTCGAGGCGATGGACAGGTTCGAGGGCGACATCTACACCTACGACCTCAAGGAAGGCAAGCTGAGGAACCTCACCTATTCTGCATCAAACGAGCAGGAACCAGTCTTCTCACCTGACGGGAAATACCTGTATTTCACCGCATTGACCACCGGAACATCATTCCCGAGAGGTTCAAGGGACAATCTCTGCAGGCTTCCTTTGAGAAAATACGACACCAAGTTCAAGTCCGACGAATACGACAAGCTTTTCGCTCAGGAAAAGGAGAAGAAGGAGGAAGAGGACGCCGGGAAAGATGATGCCAAGACAGGCAAGGGCGTGAAGAAAGCCAAGTCAGCCAAGGACGGCAAAGAGGTAAAGGAGACAAAGGAAGTCAAGGACACAACAGTCCGCATCGACTACGAAGACATCTTCGACCGTCTGGAGATTATCGAAAGGAAGGGCGGCCAGGGTGGCCTTCTCACCTTCAAGTCGGGAGAGAAGTCCTGGCTGTTCTACAATTCATCGACCGACAGTGGCAGAGAGGCATATTCACTTGACATCACAGACCCTGAGGCCAAGCCGAAACTCATCAAGGGACTTGCTCCAGGATGGTTCTTCGCTTCCGACAAGGAGGTCTACCACATTTCAGGAGGGACTGTCAGCAAGATAGACCCGAATTCTCTCTCGACTACTACGGTCAATGTAGCAGTTGACGTGGAGAAGAATCTCTCTGACGAATTCTCGCAGATGTTCTACGAAGTCTGGGCCATGCTTGACCAGAACTTCTATGATGTCAACTTCCACGGAACTGACTGGAAGGCTGTCAGGGACCGCTATGCCGCTTTCCTGCCTTACGTTCACAGCCGTGACAACCTGCGTACTCTTGTAGCCGACATGCTCGGAGAGCTCAACTCATCACACCTGGGCTTCTCGTCCAACGGAGCCGAAGAAAGGAAGGTCACCCAGAGCCATTCCATCCTCACGGGCATCGTCTTCGACAACGACTCCCCTTACACAGTGGACCACATCCTTACCGGCTCCCGTGCCGACAAGGTTCAGCTAGACGCCATCAAGGCAGACAGGCCGGGAGCGGCGGACGGAGCCAGGCCTGAAGAACAGCTACACACGGACAAGAACCAGCAAACGACACTC
>JAKSJH010000017.1 GCA_024398315.1 Bacteroidales bacterium | reverse complement strand
CTCATGACACCGAGAAAGGTGTAGAGATTCTGATAGTCGGCGTAGTAGTCCTCACGTCCTATGGCCTCATAGCTGGCCTTGTTCATGATGATGTCGTAGAGCTCGTCAGTGTCGACCTTGCCGATGTCGAAAGTCTGGACCTTGTTCTTCAAAGGAGTGAACCTGTAGGAGAATCCATCATAGAGGAGATAGTCCTTGAGGCCGATGTTGAGGTCGCCTCCCTGGTTGAGGAGGTTGATCGGACGGTCCCACTTGTAGTTGGACAGGAAATCCAGCATGAAGAGCTCTGGCTTTGACAGATAGTTCTTGTCAGCAGGGATCTCGAGGACTATGGAGTCAGGAATCTCGGAGGCGAACTTCTCACTGACGATGCCATGCTTGAGGCAGTTCTCCTTGTCGACAGGGACTATCATCTTGCGGGAAACCCAGTAGTCGAGCTTCCTGCCGTCCTGGAGCTGGAGCTTGGCTTCCGGATGCTTGAACACAGTGAAGCAGTCAGAGAGCATCAGAGCCTGTCCTCTGGAGTCGCTTACAGGAATATAGTCGTTGACGCCGTAGAGGTACTGCTCCTGGCCTACCTGAAGGTCAAGGGCCGGAGAGTCGTTGATGGCGTATTTCATCTGATCGATGTACCAGTCGGTGCCGAGAAGTGAAGTATTGCATATTCTCACGTCGGTCCTGCATCCTTCGACCTCCTGGGCGTACCAGAGAGGGAAGGTGTCGTTGTCCCCGTGGGTCACGAGAAGGCCGTTCGGGCCGACTGAATTCAGGTAGTTCCTTGCGATCTCGACTGCCGTGCGCCGGTTGCTGCGGTCATGGTCATCCCAGTTCTGGGCGGCCATCTCGAACGGAACGGCAAGGAACAGGAGGCTCACGACCGCCGGTACGGCGACCGACTTGCCGCTGCCTTCTTTCGCTTCACCGAACCATGAGGTCACGGCGGCCACGGCCAGGCCTATCCAGATGCTGAACGCATAGAAGGAACCAGCATAGGCATAGTCCCTCTCACGTACCTGGTACGGAGGCTGGTTGAGGTAGAGAACGATGGCTATGCCCGTCATGAAGAAGAGCAGGAAAGTGAGCCAGAATCCTCTCTTGTCCCTGTCGAACTGGAAGAAGAGTCCTATGAGACCGAGCAGCAGAGGGAGGAAGAAGTAGTGGTTCTTGCCCTTGTTGCCCTTCACCCAGTCCGGAGCGTTGCTCTGGTCTCCCAGACGTATGGCGTCCAGAGGTTTGATTCCGCTTTCCCAGTTGCCGGCGAACATGTCCTGGCTAGGAGCATGGATGTCATTCTGCCGCCCGACGAAATTCCACATGAAATAGCGCCAGTACATCCACCCCAGCTGGAAGTCGAAGAAGAACTTGAGGTTGGCCCCGAAGGTCGGCTTCAGATAATCGGAGCCGTCGACTTTGGCGCCCTTGCCGCCCATGTAGGTCTGATAGAACTTGATGTGCTTTTCGTCACTGCTGTACATTCGTGGGAAGAGCATCTTGCCCGACGGGTTGTACCTGGCGTCGACCGGGCCCTCCACCTTCTTGTACCTGCCGTTGATAGGGGCCCAGTAAGGTTTCTGTTCAAGATCGTAGTCAGCGCCGAAATACTGGCCGTAGATGAGAGGGACCTTTCCGTACTGCTCGCGGGAGAGGTAGCGGACGAGGGTGAATGAATTGTCCGGCTGATATTCATTGGTAGGGGTCTTGGCGCAGGAGCGGATGATCACCACTGAGAAAAGGGAGAATCCTATGATGATCGTGGTGAAGCAGAGCAGGACCGTGTTGGCAAGCACCTTGTTCTTGTCAAGGGTCCTGAAAAGTCCCCAGAAGCAGAGTGCCAGCAGAGCGATGATGAAGAATGCCGATCCGGTGTTGTAAGGAAGGCCGAGAGTGTTGACGAAGAACAGGTCGAAATAGGCCGCTATCTTCGGGAACACAGGGACCACGATGAACACGAGGATGCCGAGGATGACGACGCTCAGCATGAGTATCCCGACATATTCCCAGAAGGAGAAAGGCTTGTCCTCGCGCATCTTGAAGAAATACATGAAGACCAGCATCGGGATGGCGAGCAGGTTCAGGAGGTGGACTCCGATGGAAAGGCCCATCAGGAAGGATATGAGGATGATCCAGCGGTTGGCGAACCTTCTGTCCGGGGCCTCGTACCATTTCGTCATCGCCCAGACGACCAGGGCGGTGAAAAGGGACGACATGGCATAGACCTCGCCCTCGACGGCTGAGAACCAGAATGTGTCCGAGAAGCAGTATGCCAGCGCTCCCACAGCTCCGCTGCCCATTATCGCGATGGCTCCGCCGAGGCTGAAGCCGCCGTCGTCCTTTCTCCCGGGCACGAGCCGCTTCGCGAAGAAAACGATCGTAAGGTAGAGGAAGAATATGGTCAGGGAAGAGCACAGGGCGCTCATCGAATTCACCATCACAGCAGCCTTGTCCGGACCGGTGAACATGGTGAACAGCCTTGCGACAAGCTGGAAGACAGGGTTTCCCGGCGGGTGTCCCACTTCAAGCTTGTATGATGAGGCGATGAATTCGCCGCAGTCCCAGAAAGATGCGGTAGGCTCGATTGTGGACAGGTAGGTGAAAGTGGCTGTCAGAAAGACCACAGCACCGGTGCCAAGATTCCACAGGCAGAATTTTCTTTTGTCCATATTCAATTGAATGTTGACTTCAGGACCTGAAACTTTCAAGTCTTGAATTAGCAAAGATACTATTGAATCGCTATATTTGCAAAAAGAGTGCTAAGGAATCATTTTTCAATGAAGACAGACAACGACTGGAAGCAAAGGCTGGGTGTGGTGTACTCCACCAATCCGGATTATGAATATTCAGAGAAGGAGGACTCGCCGGTCACGGCGACTCCCGAACCGTCCGCACAGCGGCTGACAGTGACCATCGACCGCAGGAACCGCGGCGGGAAGCAGGTCACCCTCGTCAGCGGGTTCAAAGGCACACAGGAAGACCTGGCCGCCCTGGGCAAGACGCTGAAAGTGAAATGCGGGGTCGGAGGTTCGGCCAAGGACGGTGAGATAACCGTCCAGGGCGACTTCAGGGACAAGGTCACCGCCCTTCTCAAAGAGATGGGCTACAATGCAAAGAGAGGCAACTGACGATGGATCCGGCTCAGGACACGATGCTCTTCGCCGCTCTGGCGACCGTTTTCACGATCTTCTTCATCCTGGAGCTCAGGAGTGTGCTGAAGATCGTGCCCTATCTGTTCGGATGCGTCCTGAGATGGAAGTACAACATGGAGATCGAAAGCAGCCTGCAGCTGAGCCGGAGCCGCGACCAGGTGGCGCTGACGCTGGTTGTCCCGCTGGGTATGCTCGTATATTCACAGGACCTCTGGTCGCCCGACATCATCCAGGGGCTGTCCCCCACTCTCCGGCTCTGCGCTGTCATTGCGGCAGTCCTTTTCCAGATGCCGCTCAGAGCTTTCCTCAACTGGCAGTTCGAGTCTCATTCCTTGAGTTCGAAGGTGGCCCAGGCCTCGAACGGTTCTTTCTACACCTTTCTTGTCATACTCTTCTCCATCCTATTCACGGCAAGTGCAGTTACTAACGCAATCACCTCTAATCCAATCATTTCCAAGAACATCTCCCTCTGGGTCACCGCAATCTCATACGGGATCTACGTCATACGCAGAGGACAGATTTTATCATCAGTTTGCAATCCTTTCGTTACATTTTTGTATCTTTGCGGCCTTGAATTGCTTCCTGCTGCTGCACTTGTGCTGTCAGCGGCCCTTCTTTAGGGTCCGGGGAAGGATTACTGCAGAGAATCTATGAAAAGAATACTGGTTTCGCAATCAAAGCCGCTGAATGCAGCACCTTTCACGGCACTTGAAGAAAAATTCGGCGTGGAGATCACTTTCCAGCCATTCTTCCTTATCGAACCCCTTACCTCGATGGAGTTCCGTACGCAGAGGATCAACATATTGGACTACACTGCGATAATATTCTCCTCCCGCCATGCCATCAACGCATTCTACGGGCTGTGCGAAGAACTCAGGATCAAGATTCCTGAGACCATGAAATATTTCTGCACCACAGAGGCCGTGGCGATGTACCTCCAGAAGCACATCGTCTACAGGAAGCGCAAGATCTTCTATGGCACAGGTACAGCCCAGTCCGTCATCGACCAGATCGGCAGCAAGCACAAAGGAGAGAAATTCCTGCTGACCCAGTCGGACCAGTCCAGCAGTTCTTCCCTCAGGGAACTGATGGACGGAAAGGGGCTCGACTATTCTTCAGCAGTGTTCGTCAAGGCGGTTCCGCAGGACCTCAAGAACTTCGACCTGTCCGCCTACGATATCGTCGTCGTCTACAATCCGAACGACGTGACCGCCATCAAGACCAGTTTCCCTGACTACAAGCAAGGAAACACCAAGTTCCTCACCTACGGCAAAAGCATCGTCCCTGCGATGGAAGAAGCCGGTCTCGAAATCGAAGTCAAGGCCCCGACCCCTGAAGCGCCGTCCGTGGCCAAGGCTCTGGAACTGTACCTCGAGAAACAAATCTAAAGGTTCCAGGACATGGACACCCTGCCGAAATCCGAACGCATCTGCGGAAAGACGACGGTTTCGACCCTTGTCGGAAAGGGCCGCTGGGGAGTCGTGCCTGGAATGAAGTACTGCTACCTTTCCGGAAACGTCCCTGAAGGCGCCGACGCAAGGAACAGGATGATGGTCTCGGTGCCGAAAAGATTCTTCAAACGCGCCGTCAAGAGGAATCTTCTCAAGAGAAGGATAAGGGAGGCATACCGCACCAGCAAGCATCTTCTCCCTCAGGACGGGACATCGATAATGTTTCTCTACAATACAAAGGAAGTACTTGATTATCAATCCATCCGTGAAAGGATTGAAAATATTCTCAAAGTCATAGCCGGTACCACGGCAGGAGAGAGCCGCCGCAATGAAGACAAGTGATGAGATTTCCCGCGGCAGGCTGGTTGTCAGAAAAGTGCTGACAGCGCCGCTGCTGTTCCTGGTATGGTTCTACAGAAAATGTCTGGGGCCGTATCTTCCCAAGACGTGCCGCTTCGAACCGTCCTGCTCCACCTACGCCCTGGAGGCCCTCAAGAAATGGGGCCCCGTCAAAGGGCTGTTCCTCACGGTCTGGAGGATTCTCAGGTGCAACCCATGGGGAGGCAGCGGGTATGACCCCGTGCCTTGACACCATCCTACGGACGATCGCCTAGCGATGGTTCTTCTTCCTTGAACGCAACCTGGTGATGCTTTCCACGAGCAGCTGGTCCCTGACTATCAGCCTGATGGCCAGCGCATCAAGGATGACAGCGACAATAGGGAAAATGGCAGTGTACTTGAAGACGAGTCCATCCGCGCAAGTGCACCAGTCAAAAACGAGCCAGGCCTGAAGGGCCACCAGAAGAATAGCCGACAGTGTCGCCGTCCTCATCTGGAACACGCGGAAGTTGAAAGTGAACACAGCTATCAGCTGCAGGAGCGTGATGACTCCGAGCAGGACAGCGTAAGGGAAGTTCTGCACATAGGTGTACTCTTCAGCGTGAACGCCTTGAGGTCCGAGGGCGAATGCCTTGACACTGAAGAAAAGAGCCACGACGAGACCTGTCGCCACGGCAAGGTATAGGGTCTGTAATCTTTGCCACATGGTGCAAAAATAGCAATTTCGCAGAAATATTCTTATATTTGTTTCTAATATGGACTTTGACCTATGAGGATACCAGAATCAGAACTGATCATAAATGCTGACGGTTCAGCATTCCACATCCATCTCAAGCCGGAAGAGCTTGCCGACATTGTCATCCTGGTCGGTGACCCAGGCAGAGTTGCGATGGTCGGCGGGTTCCTGACCGACGTCGAATTCTCGCGCCAGTCCAGGGAATTCGCCTCGACCACAGGACGTTACAACGGAAAGCGCATAACTGTCCTTTCGACAGGGATCGGCGCTGACAACATCGACATCGTGATGACCGAGCTTGACGCCCTGGCCAATGTCGACTTCCGGACAAGGGAGCCGAAGGAGGAGCACAGGACGCTGACCGTGGTCAGAATAGGCACCACCGGTGCTCTCCATGCCGACATTCCTCTCGGCAGTCCGATATTCTCACACTACTCCATCGGATGCGACGGTCTCCTCAACTGGTACGAAGGCCGTTCCTCCGTCGTGGATGAAGAGATGGAGGAAGCGTTCAAGAAGCACACCTGCTGGAACAGCATACTTCCTTCACCCTATTTTGTCAAGGCGGACGAGGAACTCATCAGGCTTTTCGAGGACTGCACGGTCAAAGGGATGACAATCACCGCTCCGGGCTTCTACGGTCCTCAGGGCAGAGTCGTAAGGCTCGGGCTGTCAAAGCCTGACCTCATCGAATCATTCAGTTCCTTCTGCCACAAAGGATACAGGATCACCAACTTCGAGATGGAAAGCGCCGCCGTGGCAGGTCTGGCAAGGCTTCTAGGGCACAAGGCAGGAACAGTCTGCTGCGTCATTGCCAACCGCCACCTGAAGAGCAGCAACACAGATTACAAGCCTCAGGTCAAGGCCGTGGTCGGGCTGGTGCTCGACCGTCTGACCGGTAAAGAATTGAAAGAACCCTCCATGGAGGTAAAATGAATATGAAACGATCATGAACAGAAGAGTAGCAGTCACAGGAATGGGAGTTGTATCTCCCGTCGGAAATGATGTCGAAACTTTTTGGAAGAACCTCAAGGACGGAGTCTGCGGAATCGAGCAGATAACCGACTTTGACGCATCCCCGCTTGCAGTCAAAGTCGCAGGAACGATCAAGGACTTCAATCCGGAGAACTATGGAATGGCCAGGCCTTTCATCAGGAAGCAGGATCCGTTCACACTGTACGGAATGGCAGCCGCCTGGCAGGCGATGCAGCAGTCAGGTCTCGTCGCAGAGGGTGAAGGACAGAACATCGACCCTTACCGCCTCGGTGTCTACGTAGGCTCGGGCATCGGTGGTTTCTCGACTCAGGTCAAAGAGACGCAGAAGATCCTTGAAGACCCTTCCGGTCAATGGGTTTCACCTCATTTCGTCTCGACAATGATCTCCAACATAGCTGCGGGCAACATTGCCATCAGCAATCATGCGAAAGGTCCGTGCATCGGTGTCGTCACAGCCTGCGCCACTTCCACGAACTCTATCGGAGAGGCGTTCAGGGCGATACGCCACGGCTATGCTGACGCAATCATCACCGGAGGATGCGAGCATGCCGTGATTCCTCTTGGAATCGCAGGGTTCGCCAACGCAAAGGCCCTGTCGAAATCAGAAGATCCGAAATACGCCTCGCTCCCGTTCAACGCCAACCGCGGCGGATTCGTGATGGGAGACGGTGCGGCCATCATCATACTTGAAGAATACGAGCATGCAGTGCAGCGCGGAGCAACCATCCTTGCCGAGATGGTCGGCTACGGCAACACCTGCGACGCCTACCACGTGACCGCACCGAGACCGGACGGAACGACCCAGGCCAAATGCATGGAGATCGCTCTTGAAGAAGCCGGTTTCGACAAGGACAAGGACTGCGTCTACGTCAACGCCCACGGCACAGGCACCCACCTCAACGACACGACAGAGACTCTTGCCTGCAAGATTGCTTTCGGTGACTTCGCCGGCAGGATCCACATCAGCTCCACCAAGTCGATGACCGGCCACATGCTCGGAGCTGCAGGTGCGACAGAAGCGATTGCAACAATCCTTGCCGTGAAGGACGGGATATGCCCTCCGACAATCAACCTCGACACTCCGGATCCGGAATGTGACCTCGACTACACCCCTAACAAGGCTGTCGAAGCGCCTCTCACTCTGGCTCTGTCCAATTCATTCGGATTCGGCGGACACGACGGCTGCCTGGCATTCAGGAAATTCAACGGCTAGTCCGGTGATGCAATACCGCAGGATAGATCCTGAAGAATTCAGAGACCTTGAATCCAGGATCCTTTACGAAGACAACCACATCCTGATCTTCAACAAGGCGGTCGGAGAGATCGTACAGGGTGACAAGACCGGTGACGAATGCCTTGCGGAAACGCTCAAGGCATTCATAGCCGCCCGCGATTCCAAGCCGGGGGCCGTTTATCTGGGTATCCCCCATCGCCTGGACAGGCCTGTCAGCGGGATAGTGGTCTTCGCAAAGACATCCAAAGCCCTCTCCAGACTGTCAGAGATGTTCCGTACCGGAGACATGCACAAGACCTACTGGGCTCTCTGCTGCAATCCGCCCCAGGAACCGTCAGGACAGATCGAAAACTGGCTGTCGAGAAACGAGAAGATGAACAAGAGCTTCATCGTCAGACAAGGAACGCCTGGAGCCAAGGAAGCCCGGCTGATTTACAGACACATCGGAAACACAGAACGGTACTCCCTCCTTGAAGTGCAGCTCCTCACAGGCCGTCATCACCAGATACGCTGCCAGCTTTCAGGCATAGGATGCGTGATAAAAGGAGACCTGAAATACGGGGCTCCAAGGTCCAATCCTGACGGAGGAATATGCCTCCACTCCCACCGGATACAATTTGTCCACCCCGTCCGCAAGGAAGAGATGGACATTATCGCTCCCCCTCCTTCTTCCTGGAAAGGGATAAGTTCATTCTCGGAGAAAGACTAGTAGCCTGACTTCTTCATCTGAGCGTCATAAGCCTTCTCGGCTGCTTTCGCAGCGGCCTTTTCAGCCTTGGCCTTGTCTTTCTTGGCCTGCTTCTTGGCCTGCTTCTTGGCTTTGGCCTTGGCCTGCTTCTCAGCCTGCTTTGCTTCCTTCTGAGCCTGCTCCTCCTTCATGGAGTCAATGCAGTAATCCATTCCGACCCCCTTCTTGCCGAACTGAGCGGGATTGTTTCTGGCAGCAGGTGCGGAAGCGCCTTCCACAAGGGCATAGCAGATCACGTCGAACTTCTTGCGGTTCTTCCTGTAGACGAAGAACATCTCGTTGACATCCTCGGCAGGATAGACAGAAACGGCATCGTTCCTTGCCTCCGCCTTTCCTTCATTCAGGTCCTTGACACCGGTAGCCTTGCCGACCACCTCAACGGCCGACTTGCTTGAATACTTCTCAGTAAGGAAACTCTTGACAGCATCCTCAAGCTTGATGTTGTCAAGCGCCTTGTAGCCCTCTGAAGAGAGATATTTCAATTCATACTTCGCGTCTTCCTTCGCCCTCTTCACAGCTTTCCTGTTCTGAGCGCCGGCAGGGGCCAGAGCCACCATCACCGCCAGCAATGAGATAATAAATCTTTTCATGTTAATGATCAGTTGTTGTCCTTCGACAAATATAGCAATTAGGAACTTGTTTTCAAAGCTGCCCCGGAATATTGATACGGATCCATTCAGAAGGGGTGATGCCCGTACACACCTTGAACGCCATGTTGAAGGACGGCAGGTTGTGGAAACCGCTCATTTCCGACACATCCATCACCTTCAGACCCGGGTTCGACTTGAAAAGCGACTTGGCATACTCTATCCGGTACCCGTTCACATAGCGGCAGAAGTTCATCCCGGAGACATTGTTGACGGCCCTTGACGTGTAGAGTTTGTTGGACAGCACGCCCCTGGACAGGCTGCTCACGTTGAAATCAGGATCGAGGAAAGGTTTCTTGTCGCGCATGAATGCCTGAATCTTGTCAAAGAGCATCCTGTCCCTGTCATATTCAGAGGGACGGATCAAGTTCACATCGGTCGGCCTTTCCGCCTTGGCGGTAACCTGTTTCTTCCACTGCTCCTCCCTACGGAAACCGAGGATGAACGAACGGGACGTGCATGCCTTGAGGGTCATAACGGAGACGACCGCCACCACCGCAGCCATCAGAACATGGGATACGAACTGCGACAGGCCGCCATCCATTGAAGAACAGAAACCGTACATCAGGAACAGATTGAAGAACATGAACGAATAGAACATTCTCGAATCATACTCAAGCACCCAAGGCAAGGGAGTCTTTCTGGACAGCACCCTGTCACTTGAATATTTATGATGCAGGGACAGGGCCATGTTCACGATAGGGCCAGTCGCGCTGAGGATGCGGACAGCCACGAGACGCACAGGAAACATCCCGGGAAAAAGCCAGCAGAGCAGTGCCAGAAGCAAGTACAGGGCGAGATAGGACAGAGATATCCTCCTGTAGAGGGACACATTCTCGAACGAACACGGAAAAGCGGCAAGAAGCACACCGACAGAAAAAATGTCTGTCACGGCCATCCTTGGTGAGACCACGGCATCCTTGCAGAACAGATCAGTCAGAAGCAGCAGGACACATGAACCGCAGGCGACAATCGATATGAACAGTCCGAAAGAAGGATTCTTCCTGTAGTTGATTGCAGAATACACTGTCAGAAAAAGGAATGTCGTTATGGCTGCAGCCAGTGAAATAATGGTCATAGACGGTCGTTTGCACGAATATAGCACCTCCCCTCTCCAGGAAAAATCCTGAGGGGGGAGGGTCCGGACATTATTTCTGTTTATTTCTCTTTTTATGCCTTTCTTTAGGATTCCTTAACGGCCTTGCGCGCCAGACGCTTCAGATTCAGTTTGGCGCCCACCTTGATTTCGGAGAAGCCTTCACCGTAGACATTGTGCGTCTGAGCCACCGACATGAAGGCCTTCGGGTCCATCTCCTTGATTTTTCTTGACAGCGGAAGAAACTCCTTCTTGTCAAGGATGATCAGCAGGATGTTCTTGTCAGCCTTGGTGTACCAGCCCTGACCCTGGAGCACGGTGACTCCCCTCTCCAGCTCGGTGCAGATGTAGTCCGCAATCTCGGCATGCTTGTCCGAGAACACGAGAAGCTGGTAGGACTGCCGTCCTCCGACCACCATGTCGATCATCAGAGTGAAGGCGATGATCTCGACGATTCCGTAGATCATGTCGGCGAAAACCTTCCCTGGAAGGAGAAGGATCAGCATCACGACCAGGAAATCGGTCACGAAGAAAACGGAACTGAGGTTGACAGGCCAGTACTTGTTGATCATCAGGGCCAGGATGTCCGTACCGCCGGTGCTTCCACCGAAACGGAGTATGAGTCCGATGCCCACAGCCTCAAGACATCCGGCGATGACAGGGATCAGCAGGGTCTCACGGACATAGAACACGCTCCCCGGCAGGCAGTGAACGATCTCAAGAGGGGCCAGGACCCTCATCGCCACCGTAGTCATCACGATGGCGTAGATGGTCTTGAAGCCGAAACCGATCCCCATTGCCGCAACGGCTATGAGGATAAGAACGGCGTTCAGAGCTATGTAGGAATATGATGCCTGGATTGCGCCTCCGGTAGCAAACTGAACCACGGTGCAGAGGCCCATGAAACCACCTGCAGACATGTCGTTGGGAATCATGAAGCATTCCCATGCGAACGCGAACACGAAGGACGCGAACGTCAGCATGAAATAATCCCAGGCAATGGTCAGAGGCTTGGACAAGGACATATCCTCGACTTTACTTTACAACTATGTTTACAATCTTGCCAGGAACGACGATGACCTTGACGATGCTGCCTCCGGCGACATACTTGGAGGTCTGTTCCATTTTCCTGACCTCAGCCTCAACCTCAGCCTTGTCCATCGCCTTCGGAAGATCTACGGTGAAGCGGGTCTTGCCGTTGAACGAGACTGCGTATGTAGCATTGCTCTCAACCGTATACTCTTCGTGATATTCAGGGAAGGATGCGAACGAGATGCTCTCCTCGTGTCCGAGGACGGACCAGAGCTCTTCAGCGATGTGAGGAGCAAACGGAGAAAGAAGTATCGTCATCGGTTCGAGAATCTCACGCTTGTTGCACTTGAGGTCGGAAAGTTCGTTGAGGGCGATCATGAATGCGCTGACAGTGGTGTTGAACGAGAAGTTCTCGATGTCCTCCTGCTCCTTGCCGATGAGCTTGTGAAGGGCCTTGAGTTCGGCCGGAGTGGCCTTTTCGTCGCTCACGGCGAGCTCGTCGCCATTGAAGAACAGTCTCCAGAACCTCTTGAGGAACCTGTTGACTCCGTCGATTCCCTTGGTGTCCCATGGCTTGGACTGCTCAAGAGGGCCGAGGAACATTTCGTAGAGACGGAGGGTGTCAGCGCCGTAGTCGTTGCAGATGTTGTCAGGATTGACCACATTGTACATCGACTTGCTCATCTTCTCGACGGCCCAGCCGCAGACATATTCACCGTTCTCGAGCACGAACTCGGCATCGGCGAACTCAGGCCTCCAGGCCTTGAACCCTTCGAGGTCGAGCCTGTCGTTGCGGACAAGGCTGATGTCGACATGGATTTCGGTAGTCTCGTACTGGCTCTTGAGGCCGCAGGAGACGAACTTGTTGGTTCCGACGATCCTGTAGACAAAGCTGGAGCGTCCCTGGATCATGCCCTGGTTGATGAGCTTGCGGAACGGTTCGTCCTCGCAGACATAACCAAGGTCGTAGAGGAACTTGTCCCAGAAGCGGGAGTAGATGAGGTGACCGGTGGCATGCTCGGTGCCTCCGATGTAGAGGTCGACGTCACGCCAGTACTCGTCCACCTTGCGGTCCACCAGGGCATCTCCGTTGGATGGGTCCATGTACCTGAGATAGTAGGCGCTGGAGCCGGCGAAGCCAGGCATGGTGCTGGTCTCGAGAGGCCAGCCCTCGTAAGTCCAGTCCTTGGCTCTTGCGAGAGGCGGCTCGCCGTTCTCGGTAGGCTTGAACTCGTCAATCTCAGGGAGCATCAGAGGCAGCTTGTCAAACGGGACCGGAGTAGGGATCCCGTCCTTGTAGTAGATAGGGAAAGGCTCACCCCAGTACCTCTGGCGTGAGAATATGGCGTCACGGAGACGGTAGTTGACCTTGCGGTGGCCGATGCCGTGCTTCTCGACATATTCAATTGCTGCAGGAATGGCTTCCTTGACATCGAGGCCGTTGAGGAAGCCGGAGTTCATCATCTTTCCGGACTTGGCGTCGAAGCTCTCCTCGCTGACGTCGCAGCCCTCGATCAGAGGGATGATCGGGAGGTTGAACTTCCTGGCGAAGGCATAGTCGCGGCTGTCATGAGCAGGAACTGCCATGATGGCGCCTGTACCGTAGCCCGCGAGGACATATTCAGAAATCCAGACAGGAACTTTCTCTCCGGTAAGAGGATTGATGCCGTAGGAACCGCTGAACACTCCGGTGACAGTCTTAGTCTCGGAGATTCTCTCGCGCTCTGTCTTCTTGCGGACGGCAGCCACATATTCATCGACGGCGGCCTTCTGCTCCGGTGTGGTGAGAAGGTCGACGAGGTCGCTCTCCGGAGCGAGGACCATGAAGGTCACGCCGAACATGGTGTCCGCACGGGTGGTGAATATGGTCACATCGTGCTCGGTCTCACCGTTGTAGCACTTGAAGACGGCCTCGCAGCCGAATGACCTGCCAATCCAGTTGCGCTGCATCTCCTTGAGCGAGTCGGTCCAGTCAATCCTGTCCAGGCCCTCGAGAAGTCTTCCGGCATAGGCGGAGACTCTGAGCTGCCACTGCTTCATCTTCTTCTGCTCCACCGGGAAACCTCCACGGACGGAAAGTCCGTCCTTGACCTCGTCATTGGCGAGAACGGTCCCAAGACCTGCGCACCAGTTGACTGCTGTTTCGCCCTGATAGGCGATGCGGTAATTCATCAGGACATCGGATTTCTCCTTGTCGCTGAATGACTTCCACTGCTCCGCGGTGAATGGTTCGTGATCCGAGCAGGCGGCATTGACCGCTGCGCTTCCACCCTTCTCGAACGCTGCTACAAGGTCCTCGACAGGACGAGCCTTGTCCGCATCGTTGTCGTACCATGAACCGAACATCTTCAGGAAAGCCCACTGGGTCCACTTGTAGTAGGCCGGGTCGCAGGTCCTGATCTCGCGGCTCCAGTCGTAGGAGAAACCGATGCGGTCCATCTGCTGGCGGTAGCGGTTGATGTTGTTGACTGTCGTCACTTCAGGATGCTGGCCAGTCTGGATTGCATACTGCTCGGCAGGAAGGCCGAACGCATCATAGCCCATAGGATGAAGGACATTGAAGCCCTTGAGTCTCTTGTAGCGGGAATATATGTCACTGGCGATGTAGCCCAGAGGATGGCCCACATGGAGTCCCGCACCTGACGGATATGGGAACATGTCAAGTACATAATACTTCGGCTTCCCTGAGTCTTCCTTGGCCTTGAAGGTCCCCTTCTCGGCCCAGAGGGCCTGCCACTTGCTTTCAATTTTCCTGAAATCGTAGTCCATTTTGTATATTGTATTTATCTTTTCTTTTTCGAATTGTTCTTCTCAAGCCGGAAATCGATGTAGAGGGACATCGATGCCTTGACCTTCCTGCCATCTACCCGGCCCGGTTTCCAGGAAGGTGAAGCGCTGATGATTCTTTCAGCCTCATAGTCAAGCAGCGGATCGGCACCTTTCACGATGGTCACATCACCGACCTTGCCGTTCTCGTCGATCACGAACTCGACAAGCACACGGCCCTGGATGCCCTGGCGGACCGCCTCCTTAGGGTATTTCATGTAGGTGTAGACCCATTTCTGGAGGAAGAACCTAGGATCGGTGCTGCCGTAGAACGAAGGCATCACCTCACAGTCGTAGTAAGGGATGACTCCGCCGTTCTTCATCGAACGGACCGTCTCGGAAGGATTGAATATCGGCTTCGGTCCCCCGGCCAGGGCCAGAGAGAAGTTGTAGACATATTCAAGTTCCTTTTCCATGGACTTGTAATCGAGGATGTCGGAGACGTCCTTGTCGGTGTCGTGCTGCGGGTACTGGCCTGTCGTGAACAGGACAGACGGGATTCCCTTGTCGTAGAAGGCCCTGTGGTCCGAAGGATAAGGTTCGCTGGAGGTCAGGGTCGGCCTGATCGGCTGAAGTTCGCCTTCAAGGGAGCGGACGACGGCGTTGAGGTCCGCATTGGAGGAAGTGTAGGCATAGAAGCCGTTGTTGGCCGTGCCCACCATGTCCAGGTCTATCATGGCATCGATGTTGGCGGCATCGGAGAATGACCGGTTGAGAAAATACCATGAACCCACGAAGCCTTCCTTCGACGCTCCGAAACCGATGAGCAGGACAGACCTCCTGAGCATGAAGCGGTTGGTCTGGAGAAGTCTGCCCAGTTCAAGCATCATGGCCAGTCCGGAGGCATTTCCGTTGGCCCCGTAACAGATTCTGTCCACCTTCTGTCCGTCAACCATAAGTGAATTCGTGCCGCCGTTGTCCATTCTTGCTCCGATGACGATGTAGCGGTTGCGCAGTTCCTTGTCATTGCCCTGGATGAATCCGCAGACGTTGCATGAACAGAGAGTGTCTCCGTTTTCCTGCTTTATTCCGAAAGGATCGCCGGACCTGCCGGAGAGGACATCCACTCCATAGGCCTTGAGAGTTTCGGTAACATATTCAGCAGTAAGAAGTTCTCCTTCCGAACCAGCGGCGCGTCCCCCCATCATGGTAGAAGCTATGACGCCTACATGCTGCTTGAACGAGGCTACAGTCTCAGAATCTTCAAGAGACTTGAGGACATCCCTCCTGTACTGCGCCTGGAGAGGCATCGCAGCAAGCAGGACAAGGGCCAGGCACTGCAAACGGATGACTAAGTTTCTCATTTGTGAATAGTTTCAAGAATCCATACACTGGTAGGGCAAAAATCCTGCCGGCTGACTTTCCGGAAAGATTCTATCAGAGCCACAGGGTCGTCCGTACAGCAGACCCCCACTCCTGTGAATCCGTTGCCGAACGTAAGGGTACGTGCCTCGAAGCCCTTCTCACTGATCTGGGACGCGAGCTTCCGGGCATTGTCCTCGACGGAAAAAGCTCCGAGCACTATGCTGTAATGCGGGATTCCTGTCAAGTCCATGTTCTTGAACCTGGTCGACGGAATGACGCTCATATGGGACAGTGTGTCAAGCGCGGCAGCAATTGCGGCGGAGTCAACGGCCACGCTGCGGACTGTTGCAATGGAATCCTCTCTGGCGCGGAAGGCCTGTTCCTCAAGCCTGATGCTTTCGGCCATGGCGGCTATGTCCCGTGAAGTCGGTCTGCCGGCCATCTTTCTGAAGAAGTCGCAGCCGGTCATCATGAAGACAGCCGGAACAAGAATCAATAGCACTTTGAGGAATCTGTTCATAACTGACAAATTTAGTCAATTAATCAGCCATCTCAAAAATTATCGCTTCACAGTCCCTGATTGTGACCTATGTCACTATTTTTTCGTATCTTTTCGGTATGAAAACAATCCTTCTGGCCTTATCAATCCTCACGGCTTTTCTGGGACGCGGACGTTCCGGCGGAGAACCTATCCTTAGAGCCGACCCCTACATCTTCTACGAGAACGGCACCTACTACCTTTACGGCACATATTCCGAAAACGGAATTGCAGTGATGGTGTCCAAGGACCTCAAGACCTGGGAGACCCCGGGAGGCAGCGACGAATGGCTGGCCCTGGACAAGAAAGACTGCTACGGAGAGAAATGGTTCTGGGCCCCGGAGGTCTACAAGGTCGGGGGCAGGTACGTCATGTTCCATTCCGCAGAAGAGCACGTCTGCATGGCGGTGGCGGACTCCCCTCTCGGCCCGTTCAAAGGTGACGGGAAGCCGATAGTCGAAGAGCAGGGTATCGACAATTACCTGTTCATCGATGACGACGGTACGCCCTACATGTTCTGGGTGCGTTTCGACAACGGCAATGTCATCTGGATGGCACAGCTCACCGAAGACCTAAGGCATCCGGTCCCGGGCACCGAGCGCTTCGTGCTGCGGCCTGAGCTGCCTTGGGAGACACATATCACCGAAGGTCCTTTCTGCATCAAGCACAAAGGGACATACTACCTGACATATTCAGGCGACGACTACCGATCGCAGGACTACGCCATCGGCTATGCGACGGCGGAGAGTCTCGACGGGGAGTGGACAAAGTTCGATGGCAACCCGATCTTCTGCAAGCCGGACGGTCTGGTCGGCACCGGCCACCATTCCTTCTTCAAGGACAGCCGCGGCAGAAACCGCATAGTGTTCCATTCACACTTCAGCGACACCGAAGTCGGCCCGAGACGCACTCTCATCTCCCGCTTCAAGTTCAAGAAAGCCAAAGCCGGCGCCCAAGACCGCCTCGTCATCTCCCCCGACTGGCAGCCGCTCGTCACGGCAGAAGGGCACTGATAAGTCGGCTAATGTGCAAAGCCCTGTGTTCGATTGTGTAAGTCATTCGGATTCCCACCGGCACATTCATACACAAATGGGAGCAAAACGACCTCACAGCGCTCCAGAAACCGCACTATTACCGCGAAACGGGAGCAGTCAAACGATTCAGCGCTCCCGGCGCAGTTCAGATGCCCATCCAAGCCAAGGGCAAGATGAACCCGCCGGCCACAAAACAGCCCCTCTATGTGGACGGCACGTCAATGACTGGTGAAACTCAATAATGAGATGTCGACCAAATCTATGCGTTTGCATATGTGTTTGCATATGTGCCTTATTGTCTGCACGATGTGCCATTTCTACATTTCATTGCATCCGTCCTTGCTCCTGACTGACAGATAAACGATTACAGTGAAGACAAAGCAGTACACTTCCCATAAGACACTGCTCAGGCAGATTGTCCAGAACAGATTCCGGGCCTTTATGTAAGTCCCATGGAATGAAATATCTCCGCTTCCAAGAAGCAACACCATGATAATGGCGAACACGACCGAATTGATGATGCAAAGCAGCAACCACCATTTCATCAATCGTCCATCCTTTTCATTTCTACTATTTGTCATTTGTCTTTGTTTTCATGCTAGATGACTAATGTCAATTACTTTTCATCTTTATTTTCCTCATCGTCTTTCTTATCTTTGGGCAACATTCCTATTCCGACCAATAAACAAAGGATTTCCCCGACCACTTTAAGAGCCTTATGTCCTTCCCAAAAGGCAGGTTTCCCAATAACAAGCCATAAGATAAGGGCAACCCATAATACAAGCGTAATTATCCTGGTTAAGGCATCATCTGCTTTTATTACGATGTATAACAAAACTAAGAAGATAATATAAATGTCGATTATTCCGAGTACAGCCATAATGGTATTACTTTATCAGATTGTTCAATTTTGAGAAAACGCTTTGCTTGTATGTTTCCATCGGGTAGAACTTAACATTAATAGTAATATCCCTTTCAGAAACAGATGCATCTTCATATTCTTTCAAACTCTCCTGACTAATTCCCAATCCTGAAACTGACAATGATGTTTTTTCTTCTTCAATGCTTTTCTTGCTACGTTGTTCAGAATAATGGGCATGGTAGTTCATAGAATTTGTCCGTTCTATGCGTTCCTTATAGTTGTCCTGCCATTTTTCCTCATTAGGATACCAAACCAAATCGTCAGGGAGGTAAGGCGGTAGGTTTGGCGTCGGATTGTTGTGTATTTCTATTTCAACCTTTTTTGCGATTGAATAGGACTTTGCTTCACTCTCCTTCTTTTTACTCTCTACTTCAACTGGGACACCATCGAGCTCTCCTTCGCCTCTTTGGACTGTCGAGTTGGATTTTTGGGATTTTTCTTTGCTTTCTGTTTCATTGATAATCTTAATCTTTTCAGCTCCCCAGGCATTCAGCAACTTCTTTAATTCTCGAAGTTTGTCCTCAAACACCTCGTCCAGAAAAGATTTTGCCGATATATACATATTGTTTCTATGAGGATGCAACATATATATTACATCTTTCTCTGGCTTTCGTTGTTGCCCGAAAGACAGACCTTTCGGGCGGTTTCGCAAAGGTAATACAACACAACCCTTATTCGGAAAAACATCAAGATTGTCTTTAAACACAAGTAGTTGCCTATCCTCCGGCTCAATTTTCAAGAAGTTCTCCAAATATTCGTGTTCCAATTTCTCAGGCTGAGCTATGCTGTCAAACACCTTGGTATTTATCTCGTTTGGAAGGTCACGAATACTTGAATAAAACCGAAGTAGGTCTATCAGTTCCGAAGGATTATCCGAAAGGTTAGAATATGCCTTCTGATGCTGTTCTATTATGGATTCAAATTCTTTGTATGAAGATTCCATGTCATCTGGAATGAAAAGAGTTTCATCACACTGAGAACAAGGTGTCATATTGACAAAATTAGTAGCACCACCTATTCCTCCACTGTATGCACCTAATACAGCATTCGCAGTCTTTGAAACTACATTATTCGATTTCGAAGAAAGTTCCTTTCCAAAAGCATAAGCTGATAAAAGAGTCCTTGAAATAATATTTTGTTTCTTAATATAATGCCACCTTCCACACTTATCACATTGAAACAAGGCGTATTCGTTTTTATCACCTATTACGAACTGGGATATGGATTTGACTCCTGTAGCAACAGTTTCAGTAACTGTCTTTTTCTTTTCTGGATCTTTCAGTTTATCTGTCATATCTCTTATCGGTTGATTCCTTTATACACGCCAGACAAGGCATCAGCCCATTTAGCTTTACAAATATTAATTGCAATTCTTGATGCCCAGCGCAACCATTGAAACGTCAACTGCGGCTGACAGCCCAGCATAACCAGACACACC
>JAKSJH010000169.1 GCA_024398315.1 Bacteroidales bacterium | reverse complement strand
CGGTCCGGAAAAGTTTCTCATACGTTGCAAAGATAACAAAAAAGCGAACCGTAAGCCTACGGTTCGCTTAAGATTTGCCGGAGGGAGCGATTACTGCTCGTCCTCAAGCTGGAGATGCTGTACATAGATAGCCTTCATTCGGGCAGCTCTCTTCTTTACAGAAGGCTTCTCGAAGTTCTTGCGGGCGCGGAGTTCGCGGATAGCACCGGTCTTCTCGAATTTCCTCTTGAATTTCTTGAGGGCCTTCTCGATGTTCTCGCCTTCTTTGATTGGAACTATGATCATGATGTTTTTACCACCTCCTTTTTCTTAAGCGGGTGCAAAGATATGAAAAATTTGTTAATTTTGTCAAAACAAAAATGTTATTATAAAAAAATCTGATGGACAGCCCTTTCCTTTATAACAAGTTCGTGACCGGACAGCACTTCATCGGCAGGAAGGAAGATTGCACCATCCTTGGCAATCTCCTGTCGCAGGGGGAGAACGTAGTCCTCTGGGAACCTTTTGGCGCCGGAAAGAAATCCATTGTCCATCAAGTTCTTACCAGGATGAAGGTGGGAGGCGTGCGTTTCATCGCCGGGACAATGACCTCGCTGGACGTACGTTCTGCGGAAGTCTTTGTCAGAAGGGTCGCCACCTCTGCCATCCGTATGCTCCGCTCCACTCCTGATGAATATGCGGCCGTGGTCGAGGAGCATCTTGCCGGGACTCATTTCGTGTTCGACCGCAAGGCTTTCGCTGATTCCGACACCATCCTGTCCGCCAGCTGGGACCTTGACGACGATGACCTCAAGGCCGCTCTCAAACTGCCTTACATCCTCGCCCAGGGCCGGCCTGACAGAGTCTACATGATTCTTGACGAATTCCAGAACGTCGACCTCGCCGATGACGGCGAAAAGGTCTTCAAGTTGATGGAAGAAGTGATGGATGAGATGAAGTCCTTGGGAATGAGGAACTTCTCGTACATATTCCTAGGCTCCAGAGTCAATGCGATGGCGGACATATTCGTAAGAAGGCATTACTTCTACCGCCGGGTCCACCGGCTCAAGCTCAGCCCCATCGAGGAGAGGGAGATCGTCGAGCACATCATCAAGGGCTTCCTCGCGGGGGGCAAGGTCGCTGACAGGGACCTCATCAGCGGTGCCTGCCGGCTGCTGAAGTGCAACATGTTCTACATCAACCATTTTACCTCCATCAGCGACTCTCTTTCAAAGGGTTACATCATGGAACCGGTGATGCTGGAGGCTCTCCAGACCCTGATCGCCATCCATTCCGGCCGTTTCGTGGCCACGATGAACGATCTCACCACTTTCCAGGTCAGTCTCCTCAAGGCGGTCCTGGACGGCCATGCCAAGTTCAGCGCTTCGGACGTCATCAGGAAATACTCCCTCAATTCCTCGGCCAATGTCCGCAGGCTGAAGGATGCCCTCATGAAGAAGGAGATAATAACCTTCGTGGGGGAGGAGGAGCGCCCCGTCATCCTCGACCCTCTGTTCGAGTACTGGCTTAAGAACACCTATTTCAAGAAACGCTAGCGGGTCTTTTTGTATGAATATGAAGAAAAAGAAGATAGCGGTGCTTTCCGGAGCGGGGGTCAGCGCTGAAAGCGGCCTCAGGACATTCCGCGACTCCGGTGGGCTCTGGGGTGAATATGACCCTCAGGAAGTGGCTTCCATCGAGGGATGGGAGCGGAACAGGGGACTGGTCCTCGATTTCTACAACGGACTGCGGTCCCGTCTGTCGGAGGTGGCGCCGAACGAGGCCCATCTGGCCATAGCCTCCCTTGAGGACAGGTACGACGTCACCGTGGTGACCCAGAATGTGGACAACCTGCACGAGCGGGCCGGCAGCACGAGGGTCATCCATCTCCATGGCGAAGCCACCAAGGTCCGTCCAGAGAAGGGGGAATATGACCTTGCATATTCAGAGAAAGAGGTCATTGACATCGGCTACGGCGAGGTTAAGCTCGGTGACCTGGCTCCCAACGGCAGCCAGCTGCGTCCGCACATCGTCTTTTTCGGGGAAGCGGTCCCGAAGATCGAGAGCGCCATCGATGTGGTCTCGCAGGCCGACATCATGCTGATCGTAGGCACTTCGCTGGCCGTCTATCCGGCTGCGGGGCTCTACCGCTACGCCGGGCCGGACACTCCGATCTGGATAATCGACCCGAAAGACGTGCCGGTCAGCGACCGCCGCATCACTCACATCCGGGAGGTGGCTACCGCCGGAATGGAGAAATTCTTGGAAATCCTTGAGGGATAGTTCCATTTTATTTTGCGTATTAAGGATTTTTTCCTAATTTTGCCGTCCATTCATGGCCGTGGAGCTCCGGAAGTTCCTTCCAGTGTGAAGGACGCTTGCGACCGAAACCTAAAGAGTTTTTTTTATTTTTATGTACGCAATTGTTGATATTGCAGGACAGCAGTTCAAAGTAGAGGCTGGAAAGGAGATCTTCGTGAACCGCCTCGAGGCAAAGAAGGACGAAGCCGTCGAATTCGACAAGGTCCTCCTCGTAGACAACGAAGGCCAGATCCAGCTCGGTAATCCTTATGTAAAGGGTGCGCTTGTCAAGGCCACCGTCCTCGATGATGAGGCCAGGGCTGACAAAGTACTTGTATTCAAGAAGATCCGTCGTAAGGGCTTCCAGAAGTGCAATGGCCACCGCCAGAAGCTCACCAAGATCCGTATCGACGCTATCGCTTAATTTCTAAAGAGTTAGAACACTATGGCACACAAGAAAGGACAATCAAGTTCAAAGAACGGTCGTGAGTCACAATCCAAAAGGCTCGGACTCAAGAAATTCGGTGGCGAGGTCGTAAAGGCTGGCAACATCATCGTCCGCCAGAGAGGCACTGTCCACAATCCTGACAAGAACGTCGGTATGGGCAAGGACCACACTCTCTATGCTCTCGTTGACGGTGTCGTCAAGTTCACCAAGAAGAAGGAAGACAAGTCTTATGTCTCCGTCATCCCATTCGAGAACTAGTCTCGGAGGGTCAGAGATAGAGGAGGACCGGTTTCGAGAGATCGTGCCAGTCCTCCTTTCTTTTTCAAGAATAAACGAAACACAATCAATATGCTGACACTTAAGTCACTTCGCGAGGATCCTGAAAAAGTGATCGCGAAACTTGCAGTCAAGAATTTTGACGCCAGGGCTATCGTGGAGAAGGTTCTGGCTCTGGATGAGAACAGAAGGAATCTCCAGACCGAAAGCGATGCCATCCTTGCACAGCAGAAGCAGAAGGCCACCCTCATCGGTGGTCTGATGAAGGCCGGAAAGAAGGAGGAGGCCGAGCAGGCCAAGCAGGAGGTCGCCGCTCTCAAGGCCAGGTCCTCAGAGCTTCTTGCCCAGGCTGATGAGAACAACAAGGAGCTCGAGTCACAGCTTGTTCTTCTGCCTAACCTCCCTTGCGACATGGTCGCTCCGGGCAAGGGCGCTGAGGACAACGAGGTCGTCAAGCTGGGCGGCCCTGAGGTCAAGCTCCCTGAGACCGCCCTCCCTCACTGGGAGCTCGCAAAGAAGTACGACATCATCGACTTCGATCTCGGCGTGAAGCTCACCGGAGCCGGATTCCCTGTCTACAAGGGCAAGGGCGCCAAACTCCAGAGGGCGCTCATCAATTTCTTCCTCGACATCAATACCGCTGCCGGCTACAAGGAGGTCGAACCACCTGTGATGGTCAACTCCGCATCCGGTTTCGGCACCGGCCAGCTTCCTGACAAGGAGGCCCAGATGTACTACGTCGGCCTTGATGACTTCTACCTTGTCCCTACGGCTGAGGTTCCGGTCACTAACATATTCAGAGATGTCATCCTCGCCGGAGACCAGGTCCCTCAGAAGATGACGGCCTACACTCCTTGCTTCCGCCGCGAGGCAGGCTCCTACGGCAAGGACGTCAGGGGACTCAACCGCCTCCATCAGTTCGACAAGGTCGAGATCGTCCGCGTCGAGAAGCCGGAGAACTCCTACGCTGCCCTTGACGAGATGGTGGCCCATGTAGAAAGCATTGTCAATGCGCTCGGTCTGAAGTACAGGATTCTCCGTCTGTGCGGCGGTGACATGTCCTTCACTTCCGCCATCACCTATGACTTCGAGCTCTGGTCCGCAGCACAGGGCCGCTGGCTTGAGATCTCTTCAGTCTCCAATTTCGAGACCTACCAGGCCAACCGTCTGCATCTGCGCTATCGTGACGACGAGGGCAAGACCCAGCTCTGCCACACTCTCAACGGAAGCTCGCTTGCTCTCCCGCGCGTCGTGGCCGCCCTTCTCGAGGACAACCAGACAGAAGATGGCATCATCATCCCTGAGGTCCTCCGTCCATACACCGGATTCGACAAGATAGACTGATCCCGCTGACGGATGGCTTCAAGAACCATCATAGGAATAGACCCCGGAACCAACATCCTTGGTTTCGGGGTTGTTGACGTTGTGGACGGCAGGCCCCGTTTCGTCGATATGGGCGTGCTGGACATGCGCAAGGAGAAGGACCCCTACGGGAAGCTCCGTCAGATCTTCGACACCGTGAGCGAGGTGATAAAGACCTATCACGGCACCGAGATGGCTCTTGAATCGCCTTTCTACGGGAAGAACGCCCAGGTCATCCTCAAGCTCGGCAGGGCCCAGGGTGCGGCTATGATAGCGGCTCTGGAGCAGGGACTCGGTGTCACTGAGTATGCCCCCCGCGCGGCCAAGCAGGCTATCACAGGCAACGGAGCCGCCTCCAAGGAGCAGGTGAGCGCGATGCTTGAGAAGACGCTTGACATCACGGTCAAGGCTGAGCATCTGGACGCCACCGACGCCCTGGCCATCGCTCTGTGCCACTTCTACACGACCTCGAATCCTCTGGCTGCATTGAAGGGGAAGTCCAGCTGGGAGAAATTCATAAAAGATCATCCGGACAGGGTGAAATGACATATTTTTCCATTCCCTGGTTAAACTGCATCCCTGTTTTTCTGTCAAAGGGGATATATCAATTCGGAATATTCAAGAAAAATGAACTTAAAGAAAATTTTCGCTGTCGCGGCCGGCTTGATGCTGGCTATTTCAATGGCCTTCGCTCAGAAGGGAAACACAGTGACAGCAGTCCTTGTCGATGATTCGACAGAGGAGCCGGTCGGCTTCGCAACTGTATCTCTCCAGAAACCTGGTGCAGACAAAGTCTACAAGTATGTCCTTTCCGCTTCGGACGGCAAGACGACCATCGAAGGCGTGGCCAACGGCAAGTATGTCTTCAAGACCGAGATCATGGGCTACACGAACTTCACCAAGGAGATTGAAGGCAAAGGTGCCGC
>JAKSJH010000168.1 GCA_024398315.1 Bacteroidales bacterium | reverse complement strand
GATGTTCGACCTTGAATCTCCGGCAGTAAGGGCGATGTATTCACGCTGGTTGAAGAGAGCCATCGCAGTAACATTATGCTCACCGAACGACCTCTCATAGTTTATCTGAGCCTCGAAGTACTGTGCCCTGTCCGAAGAAGAACCGACTGAGTAACCCATAGGCTGCTCTTCACGGAAGATAGCACTGTAGATATCTTCTCCCGTCTCAGGATCCTTTCCGAGATACCTCTTGACAAGGAAGGCCTTAGGTCTGGCATTGCTGACATTGGCGTTTCTGTCATAGGAGAAAAGGGCACGGGCGGACAGGCCCTCAGTGATGAAGTCCATCTTGTAGTTGAGACCGAAGCTCGCCTGCAGGCTGGAGTTGTCATCAGTGCTGTAGCCGCTCTGGGTCGCAAGACCCCAAGGATTGGAACCCACATAAGCCTGGGAACCACCGAGGGTTCCATCAGGGTTGTACTTTGGATAGGCGATAGGGGAAATAGTGTTCAGGGCATTGATTATCGCACCGCTGGAAGCACCTGGGTGATTTCCCTTTGCCAATATCGCACCAAGACCGAGAGACATGACAAGGTTCTTGGAGAGATTGATGTCGGTGTTGTTCCTGAACGTGTACTTCTGGTAATTGGAGTTTGTGTTGTAGGTGTTGGAAGGATCACGCTTCCACAGACCGTTCTGGAAGGTGTAGCCTACATTCAGGTAGTACTTTATGATATCAGAACCTCCTGTTACGCTCAAATTGTTGATTGACTGGTAAGTGTGCTCCTTGAGCACTTCGTTTGACCAGTCAACTGAAGGATAGAGGTAAGGGTCACTCTGAGCGCGGTACTTCAAGAGTTCTTTCTGTGACCATCTGGGAGCCTGGTTGTTGAAGCGGAGAGCCTCGTTCATCAGGGAAGCATATTCATAACCATTGATGTACTGAGGCCTTCTGAGCGCTGTCAGACAGGCAGACTCGGTCCTGAATATGATCTCTGGCCTTCCGGTCTGGCCTCTCTTGGTAGTGATAAGGATGACACCATTTGCACCTCTGGCGCCATAGACGGCAGTGGCCGATGCGTCCTTAAGGACAGTAAGGCTTTCGACTTCCTGGGAGTTGACCATATTCAAGTCACGCTCGATACCATCAACGAGGATGAGCGGGCTCTGGCTTCCCCAAGTAGCCAAACCACGGATATAGACCTGGGCGGCATCAGCGCCAGGTTCGCCGCTGGCCTGACGGGTAATCACACCAGGCAGCTGACCCGCAAGAGAGTTCGACAGAGAAGGTGTGGCGGCACGGACAACAACCTCCGGTTTTACGGTAGACAGGGCACCGGTGATTGTCAGTCTGCTCTGCTTACCATAACCGACAACAACAGCCTGCTCGATTTGCTCCGAATCATCCTCCATCACGACTACCATCTCCTCCGAGAAATCAGGTGTGATCTCAACGGTCTTGTAGCTGAGATAAAGGAACTGAAGCACAGCTTTCTCTCGAGGAGCATAGATACTGAATTTGCCATCCAGATCAGTAGTAGTGCCTTGTGAAGTACCTTTCACTTTCACCACTACACCAGGTAGAGGATTACCAGACTTATCCACGACCTTTCCTTTAACGATCATGACCTGGTTCTGAGGCTCTGGAGATGATTCCATCCTTGGCCCAGCAGACAGCTGGACAGCACTAGGAACCATCGCTACAAGAAGCATCACCTTGAGAGTAAACGAAAGAATGTTTCGTTTCGTTTCGCTTTCTTTGGAATCATTTGTCTTCATTAGAGAGCTAATTGGTTATATAATTATTAATATTATAGAACTGGCACATTATCAGCGTTCGCAAATATAAAAAAATAATTTCGGTATGTCCTACATTATACCCTTTATTTTTTCGTTTTGTTTCGTTTTGTTTCGTTTTTGCGCCTCCACATCAATTCAAGCATTTTCATTTTTAAAAAAAATACCTATCTTAGCAATTGATTTATAATACATCAACTACAATACAGAACGACATTAGACATGACCAGCGTAGCGGAAAGAAGAAAATTCATACTGGACAGCATCTCTGAAAAAGGTTTTGTGAAAGTTGCAGACCTCGCAGAAACCCTTGATGTAACTCCAACGACCATCAGGAAGGACTTAACCTTCCTGGAAGCGCAGGGGTTGCTGTACAGAGCTTACGGCAGCGCCCTTCCAACCTCCCCGCAAGTCATGGACATCAACATGAACACAAAGAGGTTGATAAATCTTGAATCGAAACTGCAGATCGGCAGACGCGCTCAGGATCTGATCTGCGAGAATGATTCCATCATTCTCTCCGCCGGATCAACCATCTCCGTGTTTGCCGAAGTACTCAAGCCGAAAGGAAGACTGAATGTTGTGACATCAGCTGTCAATGTCTCAATGCTTCTTGGAGACATTTTCAACGTTACCGTGATGCAACTTGGCGGAATCTTGTACGGTAACTCCCTGTGTGTTGTAGGAATCGATGCAATTCAGTCACTCAGCAACCTGCACTGCGCAAAAGTCTTTTTTGGAGTGGATGGTATAGACGTGGAATTCGGAGTCTCATGCGCAACCAAGGAAGAGGCAGATCTGACCCGGAGAATGATGGAAGTGTCAAGCACTTCAATCGTTCTGGCAGACTCTTCAAAGATGGGACGTAAAGGATTCGGCAAGATCTGTTCTACCGAGGAGATTGACATCCTGATTACAGACAATGGCATCTCCAGCGAAATGAAGAAGGCACTCGAGAACAAAGGCGTTGAAGTAATCATCGCCTGACCCCCCAGCATTCCTGGATTCTGATCACAAGCGCAATACCCGTATGGTTTTCATCCATACGTGATACTATTATTCCGTAGCTGGATGGAAAACGGGCTGGACATACTGATCGCAGACAGAGGAGGAAAGATCGGCAAGGCTGTCGAGGAGTCCCTCCGCGCACACGGGCTCAGTGTGGAAGTGCTTGATGAAAGTGCAGTTGTCAATGATGAGCCTGGTTACATCCGTCTGCTCAGGAGGAAGGTCGAGGAGTGTCACCCAAAGCTGGCAATACCCATATTCAAGGGCGAGTGGCTGGCTCGTCACGCAGAGAAGATCGGCTGCGCGGTGCCTGTCGCCACGGCTGACACCATCGCAATGCTGGATGACAAGGTCAAGTGTTCGGAGCTCTGCAGCAAGCTGGGAATCAGGCAGCCCGGGATGTACCGGGACGATGAGGTCAGCAGCATCGAGGAATGGCCGATCGTCTTCAAGAGAGCGGACGGTCTGAGTGGATCCTCCGTCTACTTCCCAAAAGACAGGAGAGCCCTTGAAAACCTCATCCGCTCAAGCAGGAAACCACATCTGACCATGGACTTCATCGAAGGGTATGACTGCTCCGTGGATGCGATACGCTGGCCGATGGCAGACGGCTCCGTCTTCTGGTCTGCAATGGCCTACAGAGTGATCTTTCCGCGACGGAAAGGCATCTCGTCAGTCAGGCTGGGAACCGTACGGAAGGACTTGGAGGAAACAGCTCGAAGGATTCTTGACGCGGTGGACTACAGAGGCGTCTGCGGCCTCGATTTCAGAATATCCAGACAGACAGGCGAGGCATTCTTCCTCGAGTGCAATCCAAGGTTCAGCGGAGGCATCCGCTCTTCCCTCACCGCAGGCCTGGACCTTCCATTCCTGCTCTGGAAGCTCGCAAACGGAGAAAGGCCGTCAGCACCAAAGCTCAGGAGCCACAGGCTCTCCATAGACTTCGACACCTTGCTGGAAAGAAAGTAGCGGGATTTCCATTTGCAGGCAGGAATTCGTAACTTAGCCATTGATAACCAGCATTTCAGAAATGGCATCCAAACTCAGACACACACTGTCGGCCTGCCTCATCCTGGCAGTGGCGGCAAGCAGCTGCAGCACAGCATCCCATAAGGCAAAGAACTGTTCAGAGGTTCAGAAGGAGGACTTCATCCTCGTCACCCAGAAGGGAGGACCGGAGCTTGGATATTCCGGAAAATCAGGTGTTTCCATCATCAGCAAGGGTGGACACCTCTTCAAGGACCACAACAGGAACGGCAAGCTTGATGCTTACGAGGACTGGAGACTGTCGCCTGAAAAGAGAGCCAAGGCTCTGACGAAGGATCTTTCGATCGAGGAGATCGCCGGCCTGATGCAGTGCAGCCACATGCAGGCCCTGCCCGGCACGAATGCAAACCACTATGGCGGGAAGAATTTCCGCAAGAGCGGGGCAAAGGCCAGTGACCTGACCGACGAGCAGAAGGTCTTCCTGGACAAGGACAAGGTGAAGTCCGTCCTGCTCGCAGGAGCAGAGAGCAAGCAGACCATCTGCAAGTGGGTCAACAACATCCAGAACTATGTCGAGGGCATGGATCATGGCATCCCGGTTGCCATCCTTTCCGACCCGAGAAACGGGGCAAGCTCCGACATGGAGTTCTACGCAGGGAGCGGCGGCGACATCTCAAGATGGCCGGAAGCTCTTGCGACCGCAGCCACTTTCGACCCTGAGGTGGCCAGGGAGTTCGGCGAAGTCGCTTCTGCCGAGTACCGTGCCCTGGGCATCTCCACGGCGCTTTCTCCGCAGGCCGATCTTCCTGGAGAGCCTCGCTGGTGGAGGACCGACGGAACTTTCGGTGAGAATCCCGAGCTCACGGCCGACATGGTCAGGGCTTACTGCGACGGCTTCCAGACGTCTTCCAGGGAGCAGTCGATCAGGGGCGCATGGGGCTACGGCAGCGTCAACACGATGGTCAAGCACTGGTACGGCTATGGTGCGCAGGAAGGTGGACGTGAGGCTCATTTTGCCAACGGAGAGTACGGTGTCTTCCCTTCTGACAATCTCGAGGCTTTCCGCATGCCGTTCGTGGAAGGCGCATTCAAGCTGGAGAACGGGACAGGCTGCACGGCAGCGGTGATGACCAACTATTCAATCCTCTGGAACCAGGATCCTTCCGGGGAGAATGTCGCATGCTCATATTCAAAGTACCTGATCCAGCAGAAGTTGCGCGAGGAATCCGGCTTCGATGGTGTCGTCTGCACCGACTGGGACGTCACCTTCAACTGCAGCTCGATGTTCCCGGAGACGGGCATCGGCAGAGGCAAGCCGTGGGGCGTGGAGGGCCTTTCCTTCGCGGAGAGGCATCTTCGGATCCTGCTCGCAGGTGTGGATCAGTTCGGTGGGGAGAATGACATCGAGCCGGTCCTGGCGGGATACATGGCCTGGGCTGAGCAGTTCGGCGAGGGGTCTGCGCGCAGGCGCTTCGCGGACTCGGGCTTCAGAATCCTGCTGACGAGGTTCCGCAGAGGAATATTCGGGAATCAGTT
>JAKSJH010000167.1 GCA_024398315.1 Bacteroidales bacterium | reverse complement strand
CCAATGCGGAGGAATTGGAGTTTTTGGAGACACGGGCGGCCAGGCAGGCAATCGTCGACCTCCATGTAGAAGGCATCATAGAATATCTGAACCGATAGGTCAGTATCCGAGCAGTTTGCCGTTATCATCCCACCCCGGCTGCATCTTGCCCTTGCGGGTGTCATCAATCAGCGTCTGGAGCATGTGCTGAGCATACTCCGGACGTTTTGTATTGTTATAGTGCTGGATGCGGTCCACCTTGATGCGCTGGTATGCACCAGGAAACAAATTGAAGTTCTTCCATACAATCGGGTCAACCTTCAAGGCATTGATAACCCACTCCTCAAAGACAAAGTTCTTCGGGTCATGATCAGGTAGGGGCAGGGGAAAACTATGTGTTTATGCATAGATGTTCTAAAGTCTGAAGAGGAAGTATCGGATCACCAATAACAATATGTGATCACCGGTAAACGCGTGTAAGGTGACTGTGACCTGCAATCACTGCACTTACCTGGTAAATTCTTGACAGAATAAGTGCAAGAAATTTCGGCAAATCGGCCCTGTAAGGCTGCCATGTGCATATTTTTATTTATCGAGTGCACTTATCTTGCTGCTATTTTACCAGATAAGTACAAACTATCTGAGTCCGGAACCGCCAAACTATTCGACCCGCTCCCGATACTCTGATCCCTCCCCGCCTGCGGCGGGGCTTGATTTGAGGGCGTAGCCCGAAGGCGCATCAGCGCCGTGCCGGAGGAGTGAGCGGTGCGAACGACCGGAGGCACCCACTGGAGCGCAGCGGAAGCGGCATGCCCCTGGGGGCGGCTGCGACAGCAGCGGGGGTTGAAAGCAATCCCTCCCTCGAAGCGAAAAAGGCGATGCCGAAGCATCGCCTTTTCAGCGGAGAGGGAGGGATTCGAACCCCCGGAGCCTCGCAGCTCAACAGTTTTCAAGACTGCCGTAATCGACCACTCTACCACCTCTCCAAAGGTCCCCAGTGGTTTTGGGATTGCAAATATAGAGTTAAATTTCTTTACTTCAAAAAAAAAGTTTGGCGGCAGGCTTGAGTTTCAAACAAAAATGGCTATCTTTCGTAATGTGTGACTTGATGCCGCGAAGAAGGTATTCATTTATCATTCAGAACAAACATATAATTCACAATACCGATGAAGGCAAAAATCTTTTTCTTGCTGGCTTCTGCAATGGCAGTTGCAGCTGGATGCAATTCCGGATCGTCTTTCGGAGGGTTCAAGGCCGCTGCGCCGGACTCCGCAATCGAGACTTACAGCACAGCTTTCAATGGCTACACCAACCATTGGCAGAATGAATATTCACAGAGTTTCCGTTATGGCAACCTGTTCAAGATCAACGCCGAAGTGGTCGACAAGACCATCCGCAAGCAGATGATCGACCTGGCATGCGACCTTGGAATGCCGGGCCTGCAGATGCAGGAGGGCTTCATCAATGGCATCCTTATCTCCGAGTGTGAGGAACTGGTCAATCCTACCAAGGAGCAGCTGAAGGAGGCCGGAGCGAAGGATCTGCTCATCTATGCGGAGAAGGACAGCGAACTCGCAAAGAACCTGATAGCAAAGGCCCCGAAGGCTCCAGAGAGCATCGGACAGTATCAGGAGAAGGCTCCAGACTACACGACCATCGATGCATTCGTGCTGAAGAAGGGCAAGAAGACCGTCTATGCAGTAGTCGGCAACGACGAGATGATGAAAAGGTTCAGCGAGGCCGTAGCCAACGTGCGTGACGTGCTCGGCAAGTACGACATGAAGCGCGGATGGTTCGGAGTCCAGACTCTCGACCAGAGCGTCACCTGCACTCCAGGAAACCAGATGGACGTCATTGCCAACGGTATGAACGAGGGCAATTCATGGTTCGTGTTCAGCGGACTCTACGAGTTCATGTCACAGGGGAAGACCCAGAGGATTGTCGGCGAGATCGGTGACCCTGTGGTTGTGGACCACGGTTCCGACCCGCTCTATGGGGCTGAGGGATTCTGCGATCTCCAGCTCCAGCTGATGAAGACAAAAGAGGACTGGCTCGCCTACCAGAAGACCCACAAGGGCTACATGGTCGGCGACATGCCGGAGGACACCGTCCTTCCTGACGACGGCTACGACATCTACCGCACCGACCTGGGTCTGCTCCATGCAACCGACAGATGCGACAGACCTTTCGTCTCGCTCACAGGAAGTCTTCTTGAAGGGACAAAGGACTGCATGCTGCTTTTCACAAAGAAGGGTGAAGAGTTCAACCGCGACAAGATGTGGGAGGCCATCATGGACAGAAGGGAGGTCGCAACGGTCCGCGGTGCGAATCTCACCGGTCCCGACCCTCTTCGCAAGGCTGTGGAGCTGCTGATGATCGACCGCACCTTCATCGAGGATTACTTCGGGGACAAGGTCAGCATGGAGGCCACCATGAAGGGTCATCAGATGATTCTGAAAATCAAGAACTTCCACACATACGCCCTTAACGGCACCGTCTCTCTACTGCTTCCTGCCTGCATTGAAGCCGGAGCCAGGGCCAGCGAGACCGTCAGCATCGCTGCCGGACAGACCAAGGAGGTCATCCTGGAAGTCAACCCTAAGGCTGAGGCGATGGGCAGAATGAACGCCGTGATGGCGAAGTTCGACTGGGGCGGGTCATCCAAATGCGCCCTCGCCGGCTTCAACCTTCCGCCTGCAATCTCCGTCCACCAGCTTCTCTACGGCACGGAGACCGACTGCAAGTTCCCTGTCGGCATCCACAACATCACCTCTGACCAGTCTGTGACCGTGACCGTGACAGCCAGCACCCCTGACGGCAAGGAAGCCTTCAAGGAGGAGCAGAGCGTGGAAGTCAGGAAGGGTGAATATGCCAACCTGGAATTCGACCTCAAGCTCCCTGCCGGAGCCTACAATGTGACCACTTCCGCAATGGGCACCGAAGCGACCACCCAGCTGGGCATTGGCACCGAGACCGGCAGCGTCACTCTCAAGGAAGTCGACCTCAACGGGGACGGCATCAATGAATATGAAATCGAGAACGACAAGGTCAAGGTCACCCTTCTCACCACCGGCGCACGTATCATCGAATACAACGTCAAGGGTGTCGACGACAACATATTCTTCAAGCTCTGGCCTGAGCAGCCTTGCGACATAAACAGGAAGTACAGGGAATGGGGCTTCTGGCCTTACGGAGGTTTCGAGGACTTCCTCGGCCAGGCCAGTGTCGAGACCCACAAGGTCTATGACGCCGAGATCGTCAGGAACGACGGCAAGTGCGTGGAGGTCAAGATGAGGGCCGACTACTACGGCAACATCATCGAGAAGGTCTTCACAGTCTACGGCGACACCCCTCTCATCGGTCTTCGCTACGCCCTAGACTTCGTCAACCCGGAGATGAGCATCCTCGGTCCTCAGCCTATCCTCGTTCTTGGCAAGAGCCACGGCACCGAGGACAAGTTCATCGTGCCTGAGACCGGCGCAGAAGGCGGTCTCAACACCTATGTCATGAACCCTGAGGAGATGTACGGAATGGTCATCGACCTTTACGAAGGCTGGAACGCCGGCTACGACACCAAGGAGAACCTCCACTTCGTCGGTGCCTATCCGGTCAACCGCCCTTACTACCTCCACATGTGGATGAACCTCGACCAGAACAAGGAATCCCACTTCCCTTACACCGAGCTCCAGCCTTGGCTGCCGATCTTCAACGGCAACACCACATTCTTCTCCTACTACATGTGGGCTGACGCCGGTTCATGGGAGAACGGGCTCAAGGAACTCAAAGACAGAAACCTCATCACAGTAAAATAGACTTATGAAGAAAGGATTGATTTTGATGGCGCTGCTGCCTCTAATGGCGGCCTGCGGCCAGCAGTCTGATCAGAAGCAGAACACAGAAACTGCCAAGGACATGCCGAAGGTATATTCAATATCCATGAACGAAATCTGCAAGGAATGGGACGGCCAGTGGCAGGGCCAGACCGTCGCTTCCGACGGATGCTGCTATTTCGGTTCCTCCACCCATTCGAAGAGCCACGGCGCCGGCTTCCACAAGTTCGACCCGACCACCTACGAGCACACGATGATCGCCGAGGACATGACCCTCGTCTGCGGAGAGCAGGACACACCGTCCCAGCAGGGAAAGATCCACAGCCCGATCGTCGAGGCTGACGGATGGCTCTATTTCTGCACCCATCTTTCCAACTACTGGGACGAGGGCATCGCCAACTACACCGGAGCCCACGTCTTCGGCTACGAGATGGCCACGGGACAGTTCCGCGACTACGGCATCGTGAAGCCGAGATATTCGATATATTCAGCGATAGGTGTCGATCCTCAGAGGAAAAAGATCTACGCCTTCCTGGTGCCGTTCCTCCCTGAACTCTACGAGAACGACGGCTGCCACCTCTACAGCATCGACATGGAGTCCGGCGAGAAGGAGGACCTCGGAATGGTCGTCGAGGGACGCAAGGCAGCCGCCTTCTGGTTCTTCATCGACAACAACGGCAAAGTCTGGTTCACCCTCTGGAAGAGAAATTATGAATATGTCAACGACCGTGGCAACCTCTACTGCTACGACCCTGAAAAGGGTGCGATCGAGACCTATGATGACGTCCTCCCTAAGGGTCAGCTGATCGACGGAACCCCTGTCAACGACTTCCAGCTCACTCAGAGGGCATGGACATGGCTCTCTCCTCTCAAGGACAACACCAAGTGCTATTTCACAATGGGTGCCCTGGGCGGCGGTGACGAAAGGCTCTGGCTCTTCGACCCTTCAAAGGACATCGCATCCGGCGAGGCTTTCGAGGAAGTCGCCGCAATCGGATCCAACTACTTCCAGACCGCCGTCGGAGGCGACAGACTCTACTTCATCCAGTACGAGAGCCTTGAGGACGAAAGGAACCTCTTCTCAGAGGACGAGCGCGAGATCGATCCTGCCAGCCCTGAATATGTCGACAGGAAGCTCCACCTGCGCAGCATCTCGCTGGCCGAGGGTGCTGACCACGGTGTCATCACCGACCACGGTCCGGTCATCGACCAGGAAGGCAGAGCGGCGAGGATGATCATGTCGATGTCCGCTGACGACAAGGGCCATGTCTTCACCTACGGAAGCTGGCACGTCAACTCGTTCAAGGAGGCCACCTTGCAGTACCTCCTCTTCGACTACCCCGGCGGAGACCTCTACAAGCTTCTCAAGCGGGGCGAGTTCTTCACGGTGATCGACACCAACAAGTAGGGAATTTACTTGCCCTGATTGTCGACGTAATGGCGGCGGATCAGGTTCAGTCTTGCAGGGGTGTTCGTCGTGATGAAGTCGGCACCCTTGTTTAT
>JAKSJH010000166.1 GCA_024398315.1 Bacteroidales bacterium | reverse complement strand
ATCCTGAATCCAGGGTCAGCCTCCTTGACAAGGGCGTAAGCGGCGTTCATCTGGTCCATAGGACGCTCGTCCATGGCGATGCAGGTGATGTCGAACCATCCCTTGGCCTTGAGATGGGCTGCGAAATCCTTGAGGAAAGGGAATATCATGTCACGGTAAGCCTGCTCGGAAGGCTTGCACTCGACATACCTTACGCTGTTGGTGGCGCAGTCGTAGTAGTCGAACTTGTAGTGCCACGGAACGAGGGTGTAGCAGTCGATCTGCTGGTTGATGCCGCAGGAGAGCATGAACTCGATCCACTTGTCGAAGACCGAATAGTCATACTTCCAGGAGCCGTCCACCTGCTTCATCTTAGCGATCATGCTCTCGAACGGATCGAGAGTCTGTCCGTTCCAAGGATGCTGGATGATGGATGCGGTGACGACCTTGGCGCCGGCCTTGGCGTATGCCTCCATCGTAGGACGCATGGCGTCGAAATGCTCCTTGCTCCAGAGCGGGACCTGGTAGTAGCGGGCGATTGAATATGGATTCTGCCAGAGGTCAAGGTGGAATGACCACTCCTCAGGCTCTGGAAGGACGTTGCCACAAACCTGGACCTGGAGAGGAAGGCTGAGTTTCTCACCGTCGCAGTCAACCGTGAATGTGCCCTTGTAGAGGCCTGCAGGAGTCCCGGCAGGGACCTTCACCTCGACCCAGAGAGGACGGGAGGTGTTAGCGGCGACGGCCATTGACTCATATTCCTCAAGACGCTCAGCCAAAAGGACAGGGTCGTTGTTCTGCCATGAACCGCCGATTGTGTAGCACACGAAATATTTGCTGACGGCAGAAGATGGTATGACGTTCTTTCCGCACTTGAGGTCGGAAACGGCAAGCTTGACTGCGGAGACGGCCTTCGGAGTGCTCAGGACAGCCTGCGCGCTCACCCTTTCGCCCTTCCATGCATTGAGCTTGACTGCCTTGGTGGAAGTGACGGCCGGAATGCCGCGCTCGTAGCGGATGTCGGTGCTTCCCCAGCCGAGGGTCATTTTCTTGACAGCTGACCATGCGGCAGCGTCGAATGGTTTAGGATCCTCGGGCTCGGATTCGTTCGGCTGAGCGCTCAGCGGCATGCTCAGACCCATCGAGACCATCAGGGATGCCATCAGGAGTGTGAATGTCTTCTTGATCATGTTCCAGTGTAGTTTTTTTATGATTATCGTTATTTCTCTTCAAGGATGATCACCCAGCCCTGCTTGGCAGGGACAGAGATCGTGTCACCAGGTTTCCAGGAAGAAGCCTTCTGGAAATATTCAATCTCAGGGGCTGTCATGACGACCTTCTCCGGATCAAGTTCAAGACGCTTCCAGTCTATGGTGAGAGTGACTTCCTTCGCTTCCGTGGAGTAGTTGCCGACGGAAAGCAATGCGCTTCCCTCCTTGACGAACGCAGTTACCTTGACATCTTCGTCGGAGGCCTTGACGTAAGGTTTCACTTCCCAGTAGCCATGCATTTCAGACTCCCTGATGCCGAAATTGTCCCAGACCTTCCACATGATGCGGGGATCCGCCTCCTTCGTCTCTGTCCAGTGCAGACGGTCGGTCATACCGTACTGCATGCCAAGCCAGCGGTTTCCGCCATCCTGGAGCATGTCGCCGTAGAGACCGAACGGAATGCCGGACGACTCCAGGAGCCAGTTCTCCGGAGACATCTTTTCGTAGCGGAAGAACTCACCGAACCAGACTTTGTCGATGTACGGGAAGAACTCGGCGTACTGCAGAGCAGGACTCTTGGAATAGTCGGTGTTAGAGTGCAGGTTCACAAGACAGCCCGGCTTGACGGAGTCGAAAGCCCTCCTCATTCTCTTCACGGTCCTGCGGTCGAACGTCACGTCATCCATGTAGATGCCGTCGATTCCGGTATCCTTTATCAGCCATGCAAGGCCCTCGATGTAGTAGTTGAACCAACGGGACTTCCCGGCGGCCATCATCACCGCGGCATCGGCTGCATGGAGGCCCGGAACCTTCTCGAAATCAAAAGGATTGTACCACATCGGAGTGTAGTCGCTGACCAGATGCTCCTGGAGCCATGAATATCCGCCGCCTTCTCCCGGGCTCACGATCTCATGGCCCATGCTGCGGATGGCCCAGAGCTCCGTGCAGACGTTGCTGAGCTCGCGGAGAGTGTAGTAGATCTTGGCCTTGCAGCCATGAGAATGCATGTTGCTGACCCAGTTCTTGAGTGTGTCGGCCACAATGTATGGATAATTGATGCAAGGATTCTCCCTGTGGGCATGGTGGATAATGACCACGTTCACGCCGCTTTCATAGTCTTCCTCATTCGGATACGACATCCAGCCCTGCAGATAGCGGTCTGCGAACATGTCCTTTGTCGTCAGTTTCTTGACAGGAGTGACTATGAAGGCATATTCATAATCCACTGTAGCATCCTTGGCCATGGTCCGTTCTCCGCTGAATGCGGTGACTTTGACGACGTCCTTGGCGCGGGTGATGCGCAGGCCTCCCTTTCCGGAGTTGTTCCAGCTGTCAGGGTATTCCGGATGATAGACGTTGAGAAGAGGTCCTGAATATGACGAACCACGAAGTTCGCAGTGCAGTCCCGCGTAGCCGCTGCCGATCCAGAAGCTGTCGAAAGGATGCTTTAGGTCCTCACCGGTCGGAATGACGGATGCCATTCCATCCTGGCCAATGATTGACGTCGGCCCGTCCCAGGTGGCGCGGAACTCGCGAGGAGTCTTCATCCCTTGTGCCCCGAACCCAGAGAACACCTGTGCAACTTTCTCTTTCATAGGTATTTCCAGGCGGATGTCATCGATCTTCACATCCTTCTTTGCCTTGATGGAGTACTTCGTGTCGAACCATCCGTCAAACTCGAAACGGACATCACACGTAATCTCGAAATCCTCGTCCTCCATTGAATATGACCTCAGATGTGTGCCTTCTGTGGTGGTCGTGGAGTTCAGAGTGCATTTCATGATGCGTTCCTTACCCCCGGTCACAATCACGAAACGGACAGGAGACTCAAGCAGTTCAGTCCCCCATGAATCTATCTGGGAGGCGGATCCTGAAGCCGGATCGAAAGCCACAGTGCGTCCCAGGCAGCTGGCCGTGTTCTTCCATTCGGAGACAGGGACATACTGGTCGGTGGGCCTGTCCTCGATGCCGAGGGTGGAGTTGAGCCAGCGAAGACGGCTGTGCTTCCAGATTTCCGAGTCCCCCCTGTCTTCCAGAGACTTCCCGGAGACCTTGAGCGACACAGGCACACGTGCCTTGCACCCGTAATCGTCCTCAATGGTCAGCACACCTGAATATGTCCCTTCAGGCTGGTCGGAAGGTATGTCGACTCCGAACCAAAGAGGCTGGAGCCTTCCTTTGTCGACTGAGACGTCGAAGGTCACCGGATTGCCGAACGCATCCGTTCCTTCAGTGTTGAAGCAGGTGACGGATGCTGCTGGAATCTGCTTCTTGCCGCTGGTGAGAGGAGTTGTCGACCATTTGAGATTGCCGACAGCGTACTTCGGAGCCCAGACACAGACCTGGAAGGCATAATATTCATTTGGCAAGGCTTCTCCCTTGAATCCCTCGCCCTGGGACTTGCTGAGCCAGCGGTACGGGATGGCGTCCAGCATCCTTGCAGGGAATGCGCGGTCTTCAGGGAAGACATAGAGCGATGCGCTGTTGCTGGCGACATAGTCTTCGCATTCCTTGGCCGTAGCCTTAAGTTCCATCGGGTAGAAGCTGTCGAACTGAGTCCTGGACTCGACCTTGAGGACCGACGCCTTTACAGGTTCCCCGAATGAAGAGGACCAGGTCCTGTCAGGCGCGGCCTCCTGTGGAAGATATTCAGTGTTGCAGGCTCCTCCCCATGTCTGGACCTTGTAAGGAAGGTAGTAGAAATAGTAGGTGCCCTTCTCGACCGGTCCGAAGACTATGTCGCAGACTTCGCTGTCAACCTTCTTGCGGAGTATGTTGGTCACTTCCGTTCCGGTGGCGGCGTTGACGATGACGAACCTGCGGTCGGCCACATTGAGGTCATGGCGTCTCCAGTTGAATTCAAGAGAAGCGGCCTGGGCGTCACTTTCGACGGTCAGCACGGCCCTGTGGTTGCCATTGGCCTCGTCCCATGGCTCGTCAGGGACGGAATAGACATATTCCTTGGCTGAAAGAGTGAATATGGAAAAGCAGAGCGTCAGTACGGCAGCAGCGCTTCTCGCTGTGATTTGATGTAGCATCATGTCTTGTCAATGATTTACTGCTGTCCGAGAATCACGTCGGCGACCCTCGCCGAAAGGACGGACTTGGTCTTCGGATGGATGTTGTCGCTCTCGCAGATATCTGCGCATGGGACCACCTTGACACCTTCCACAAGCGACGGTATGGTCATCTGGGCCTTCTGGAGGTTCTTCCAGGCGTCGTCCTGACGGTAGTCGAAGTCGGCGATCTGGATGAACACGAACGGAAGGGTCTCGTCCTTGAACGCCGCCCTCCATGAGTTGACCATCTCCACAGCGAGCTGAGGGTAGATGGCATATTCACCGATGCCGGTGTTGGACTCGCCCTGGTACCAGACCACGTCGTTGACGGTGTACGGAGTGATTTTTTCAAGGGAGTGATGGAAGAGCTTGCCCGGAGAGTTCCAGGCGAGATAGACACTGTAGCGGTGGTCGTTGTGGGTGAGCTCGTCCGGAAGTCTGTACTTGTCCTGGTTGACGATGTCCTCCGGGATCCAAGCCTCGATCACGGATGCACCCTGGTAGCAGTTCACGAGGGCGACGGCCTCGCCGGTCTTCTCACGGATGATCTTTCCGATGTGATAGCCTATGGCGGACCATCCTCCCGCGTTCTCGGCAGTACAGGAGACCCAGCCGTCCTCCGGGGTGAAAGGCTCTCCCTTCTCGATGCGCGGAAGAGTGTATTCCCTCAACAGGTCGTCCCCTGTCCACTCGGACTCGGGTGTGGACGACTCCTTGAGCTTGAACTGGATGTTGGACTGTCCGGCAATGACGATGACATTGCCGACATAGACATCCTTGAACTCGACCTTGTCTCCTTTGGAAGTATGGTCCACCGGCTTTCATGGCTGGCAGAACCGCTTCCCACCTGCCGTCGGAAGCCTTGCACTTCGCCTTCTTTCCGGCGACCTTGACGACGACCTTGCCTTTGCCTTCACCGAATACATTGACCGGCTTGTCCTTTGCAAGGACCATCCCGTCGCGGAAAGGTTCTCCGGCCTTTAGGATGCCGTCTCCAAGTTCTACCTTGCTGCAGGAAGCCATGACAGCAGCCCCCGCCAGAGCGATAAGACTAGCGGTTATTGTCCTGTTCATCATATACTATCACGATTTATG
>JAKSJH010000165.1 GCA_024398315.1 Bacteroidales bacterium | reverse complement strand
ACAAGAAGTTCCGCTTCGCCACCCTGCGCCACGGGACGAAGAATGAGGAGCCGATGGTCATCGACCTCACACGCTACGACCTCCCTGCATCGGAGCCTGCCGACGCCACTCCAGACAGTCCGAGCCGCAACTGGAGTCTCATCAACAGAATCAACCAGAAGCACCAGCGTCCTGAGGACCGGCCGGTCCCGGTCTCATCCCTGGCCGACGAAGAGAAGGCCCTGGTGCTCGAACAGTCCGCAAAATAGTTCTTGAATATGATCTGCACCACCATAATCAACAAATCCCTGGAGGAGATCCTTGACATCCTTGACCTCGGAATGGCCGAGATCAGACTGGACAGATGTCCTCTGGACCTCGACGACATCGAGACGCTCTTCTCAACCTCCGACACACCGCTGATCGCCACCTGCCGCGTGCGCAGGGGCACCGGCGACAGGTCCATCTCCTGGCAAGAAGCAGAGGAGAAGCTCACCAGGGCCATCGAGGCCGGGGCCGCGTTCGCCGACCTGGAGATAGAGGCTCCGAAAGAGATCGGAAAGAGACTCCGCCGAGCCTGCTCCGAACATGGCACCACGATGATCCGTTCCTGTCATTTCTTCGACGGAACTCCTTCGGAAGAGATGCTCAAGGCCACCGCACGAAGATGCAGGCAGTTCGGTGGAGAGATCGTAAAGATTGCCGCAATGGCTTGGACGGAAGAAGACGTCAGAAGAGTGGCAGACCTCTACGACGACCCTGAACTGAATTTCGGAAAAGGCACGCTCGTAGCCTTCTCCATGGGGGATGCGGGCCGGCAAAGCCGCATCGATTGTCTCAGTAAAGGAGCCCCGTTCACCTATGCTGCCCTCTCGGAAGAAGAGGTCGCCGCACCGGGGCAGTTGACATATTCAGAAATGGAGGAGGCGGTCTACAGTGGGTGGAAACCGCTGGAAATGAGCGGGGAATCCTGTCTGACCATCAACTCCTCAAAGAGTTTCGCGCAAAGAGCGATCATCGCCGCGGCTCTTTCAAAGGGTACCTCCCACCTCAAGGGATACACCTCCTGCGGAGATAATGAATCCGCCTTGAGGGTCGCCCGGGAGCTGGGCGCCGAAGTGACAGTGGAGGGGACGGAAGTGACCATCGAGGGAGCTTTCTCCGACGGAAGGCCGCAGTTCAAGGACGGGCTGGATGCCGGTGAATCCGGACTGCTGGCAAGGCTTTCAATTCCTCTGGCCGCAGCTCTGTCCGGAGGGGAGCCGGTCAGGATAGACGGTTGCGGAACTCTCCTGGAAAGGCCTCTGAAGGGGGCAACGGAGATAATGGCACAGTTCGGGACCATCATCCGGACTCAGCAGGGGCAGAAGAGCGACCCCGACGTCAAGGTGCCGCTTTCCGTCCAGGGACCGCTTCTTCCCGGCAAGGTCGACATCTCCGGCAAGGACGGGTCCCAGCTGATCTCCGGTCTGCTGATGGCCCTGCCGCTTCTGGACAAGGACACAACTCTCCACGTTCACGACCCGAAGAGCATCCCTTACATGTTCATCACATGCGACGTGCTTCGCAAGTTCGGGATCCGGATCGGAAGCGAGATGGAGGGAGACGAGGATTTCCTCGAGACCCAGGACTGGAGCCTGTGCACCGGCATCACGTTCAAGGTCAAGGGGGGACAGGAATATTCAGCGGCGGATTTCGACATAGAGGGGGACTGGTCCTCCGCAGCCAATCTGCTGGTGGCAGGAGCCCTTTTCGGGAAGGTCCAGGTCAACGGCCTTGACACGGCCTCACGCCAGGCGGACATCTCGGTGATGGACATCCTGATGGATGCCGGAGCGAGCATCTCACAGCTGGAAGACGAGGAACAGGAAGACGGCAGTCCGCAGCACAAAGGCACGATTACAGTCCAGAGAGCCCCTCTGAGGGCCTTCCAGACAGATCTCAACAACTGTCCGGATCTGTTCCCAATCGTTTCAGTGCTGGCCGCATTCTGTCCGGGAACCAGCAGCATGGCCGGATTCCGGAGACTTGCTGGAAAGGAGTCCAACCGGGGAGAAGCCATCCTCTGCATGCTCGACAGGATGGGTGTGGAGGCATGGAACGAAGATGACACTCTCTTCGTCGAGGGGGAATCTCTCGAAAGCAGGATCCTGGGCGGAAGGCTTCTGCGGAGCGGTGAATATACCTCCTCGCACGACCACCGTATGGCAATGGCTATCGCCGTGGCCTCCTTCGGAGCCGGCTCCGCAATGGAGATCGACGACAAGGAGTGTGTAACAAAATCCTTCCCAGACTTCTTCAAAGCCTGGGAAGGATAATCGTCATTGCGGAGAAGCAAGGATTACATCAGGTCGAGGCTGCGGAGGTACTCGACGCTCTTGGCGACGCCTTCGAGACGGGTGCGCTCCTGGCTTGGCTCGTCCTGCTCGACGCAGAGCCACTGGGCGTTGCCGTCGATGGCGGCCTTGATGACTGCAGGGATGTCGACCTGGCCCTCACCGAGAGGCCTGTACTCGAACCAGCCGCCTTCATCCTTCATGGAGTTGTCGGTAGAGATGCCGATCAGAGCGTAAGGGGCTGAAGAGAGCTTGCCTTCGAGCTTGTAGTCCTTGAGGTGGACGACAGGGATGTTGCCTGAATACTTCTTGACATATTCAGCAGGGTCCTGGCCTGCATAGTCCACCCAGCAGACGTCGATCTCGTTCTGGAGATTCTTCCTGTCGTTGCTTGAGAAGAGGACGTCGTAGCCGAGCTGGCCGTCGGCCATCTTGACGAATTCGAAGTCATGGTTGTGGTAGAGAAGCTGGAAACCAGCCTCGGAAATCTTGGCGCCGACCTCGCCGATCTTTGCGACGGTGGCCTTGAACTGCTCAGGATCGACACCCGGACGGCTCGCTTCATCCATGTAAGGGAAGACGATGTACTGGACACCGAGGATGGTGTTCTCCTCGATGACCTTGTCGACATCGTCGATCATCTGCTGGAAAGGAACATGGTTGGAGAACGGGATGAGACCGAGCTCGGTGCACCATTTCTTGACCTGAAGCACTGAGTTACCGTAGTACTCGCCGTAGAACTCGACTCCGGCGTAGCCCATCTCGCGGATGGCCTTGAGTGTTCCGTAGAAGTCTTTTTCAAGGTCCGTGCGGACACTGTAGAGCTGGACGCCCACAGGAAGTTTCTTGGAGAATTCGCAGCAGGAGCCTTTCTCGCAGCATTCATTCTTAGGTGCGTTGCAGCAGCTGATTGCCATGACGGCGGCGGCGCCAAGCGCGATCGCGCCGATGATAAGGGACTTGGTCATATTCGTAAATTATTGATTTGTTAATATATTCTTTGGCAAAGATAGTCATTTCGCTTCGGTTTCCTCCGCTTCGGCTGCGAATTCGCCGGTGTAGGTGTTGTCTTCGAAGACCATGTTGCTGCAGATGCTTCCGAACTGGAATGTGTTGGCCCCGCTGGATGTCTCGATCCTGTTGCCGCGGAAGGTGAGTCCGTCCACGTTGTCGGCAACCATGATCTTCGTGTCGAATCCGCTGAAGGTGTTGCCGCTGATTTCGATGTTCTTGAAGACTGCGGTCCCTGCCCTTCTTCCGTCGATGGAGGTAGAGATCTCGATCTGCTCCCCCCAGTGGCCGTAGTCGCAGCTGTCGATGGTGTTGCCGCTGAAGGTCAGTCCGTCCACACCGGTGCCTTCCTGCCAGTACTGAGGGATGATGTCCATCACGATCCTGATGGCCATGCCCTGGATCTTGTAGAACCTGTTGTTCTCGCAGAGTCCCTGGGAGCTCTGAAGGAGGATGCCGCGGGCCCTGTTCTCGTGGAAGTAATTGTCCCTGATGACATAGTTGCCGCCGTCGTAGCCCTTGTTCCAGGCTGTGCAGCCCTCTTCAACATGTTCAGAGATGTCCTTGTCGAAGGTGACCGCCCGCAGGACAACGTCCTGGCCGAGGGAAGTGAATGCATCGGCGACTCCGTCTTCGCCCACGCTTGCATTCTGGAGGGTTTCGTAGCGGACGTCCTGGACCGTAGCGGTGAAGTCGGTCACGGCGAAGTCCCTGTCCTTGAAGCCCAGCACGTCGCCCTTCTCGATGATCATGCCGCTGGCGTGCATCCAGGCCTTGTTGCCCTTGACGGCCCTGACGTAGCCGAGACCGTCGTGGACATTGATGGCGTCGTCGCCCTGCCTGCTGATGTCGCAGCCCTGGACGAGGAAGCGGCCGTCAGCGTTGACGAAATGGAAGGCGTCCGCACCGAGGGAGACATGGTGGAGGTCTGAATATTCAGGATCCACCCCGATGAAAGTGTCCAGCACCTGGAAGTGCGAACTTCTCCCCTCGGCGATGATGGCCATGCCGGGGCTTCCGAATATGTTCAGAGAAGAGAAGGTGATGTTCCTGCTCCCGCCGGTCAAGTTGAAGACCGTGCCATCGTAGACATGATGCCTAAGGATGAATATGTCCCCGTCGGCGAACTGGTCCAGTCCCCCGCTGTGGGTGACCCTGAGGACGTTGTCACCAGCTTTTTCCACATTGCGGATCTCACCGGTGTTCTGGTAGCGGTACCACTCTTTCGACGAGCCTCTGGCTCCGAAGGTGAAGGTTTCAGGATCGCACTGGGTGATCGCCTCCATGTGCATCCCCGGATCAACGCTCTCCTTCTGGAAGAACTCCATCTCGAATGTGTCGGACTCCGGATCGGCGTTCCGTACCCTGAACACCTCGTCTATAGGGTCCTTGTCCCTCGCCCAGTCCACGCTGAGGCCCTTGATTTCAAGGCAGCTGCATCCATTGACGGTCATGAAGTAGCCAATCTTGTCGGTGATGAACTCGGCTCCGGTTCCATCGATGAGAACATCCTTCAGCCCATCCATCATGATGGTGGATTCCTGACTGAAACGGTACTTCCCTTCTCCGATCCTGAGAGTCGTTCCGGGGTTCCCCTTGCAATACTCAAGGGCCTTGGTCAGAGCTCCAGTGTTGTCGTCACTGCCGGTTGAGAGTCCGAATTCAGACGCTTCAACGACTTTCAGCTTCTTCTCCACAGGCCTGAGAATGTAGAATATGTTTCCGTTGCAGCCGCTGACCTTGTCCGCTTTCTCGAACTTTGTCATCGCCGGCTTCTCTTCGACAGCACCGTCCCCGGCAGGACCGCAGGCGGCCACGGCCATGACAGCCGCCAGAACGGCTCCGGCCATCAGGCTTTTCTTTGCAATATGATTGACCATCTCTGAAGTGTTATTTGTTCACAAATTTAATTATTCTGCATCAAATTCTTGTTATCTGCAGTTTTTTTGTATATTTGCAGTCCAATCACGAAATGGTTTGACAAAACCTTTCGGCTGCACCAACTGGAGAGGTGGGTGAGTGGCTGAAACCACCGGTTTGCTAAACCGACGTACGGGTCA
>JAKSJH010000164.1 GCA_024398315.1 Bacteroidales bacterium | reverse complement strand
AGCCCCTCAAGGACACATGCCACCCTCGGCATTGTAAGAGGGAGGACCATGAGCGAAGCGAATGGTGGGGTCGAGCGCTAGCGAGACGGTCCGGAGGGGCTTGTCCCCGAAGAACGGCGTGCAGGGATTTCGTGAAGGGCCCTCGAGGTGCGGATCAGACACGCTGGCTCCTGGAACAGTCACTGAGAAGGGATGGCCGGCAGTACCAGGACGGACACTAGAGGGAGAAGTTGTAGGTGGTAGCGTAGTCGTTCCACGGACGGAGACGGAGGGTCAGAGCCTTCTGGTCATAGACATTGCTGTACTGGGTGTCCTCGACCATTCCGTTCTCCCAGACCAGATCTTTCCAATGGACGATGGACAGGCATTCCTGAGCCTCGTCCAAGGTGATGGTGCCGTCATTGTGGGATTCCATGAAATCGGCCACCGTGGCATAGCGCCACCAGCTCTTGCTGTGCGGGTTACCAAGGACAGGATCGGGCTCCGTGGTGTAATATTCAGGGGCCAGGAGATGGTTGGTGACATGCATCCAGTTCCTGTCCTGAGACTTTCTGGTGACCATGGTCTTCCAGCCGTCATTCAGGTCGAATTCAACCACGGCGCAGTCACCGTTGGCATCGGCCACCATGTAGTGGTAGCCGGAACCGGCCTCGGCATCGTGTCGGACATCGACCGTCCCAAGCAGGGCCAGGGCCTCATCCACAGTCGCGCACCTGTCCAGCCAGAGTCTCATGAGGATACTGGTGCCTGCAATATGCTTGCCCGTGTTCTGGCGGGCGGCCTGCTTCGGAAGGGCCATGATCGATGTGCAGAGGCCTTTTTCATTGATTCCGTCCATCGGAGCATAGACAGCCGCGATGCACAGGAGCTTTGACTTCAGATCCACCGGAAGCTTCCCGTCCTTATAGCCCAGATGGGAGAGGTCGCACACTGAAAGGGAGGCATAGCCGTCCTTCGGATTGCTGTGGAGCACGAGGGTCGGACTCTTGAAGAAGTCATAGTTGCGGCCGTAGATCCAGCCTCCGTCGACGTTCCTGGCCTGAAAGCTGGTGCAATGCTCTGCAAGAGGGTCCGACACAGGATCGTCCTTGCCGCTGTCCAATTTAACAGGAAGTCCTTTGGCCAGTTTCCCCACGACATAGCTGACAAGGTCCTTGTTTCCATCGATGTCTGCAGACAACAGTTCATCAAGGTCATACCTGGCGGTGTAGTCCATTTCGTAGAGATATTCGTTGTCTGCGACCTGCCTGACACTGCTGATCGAGACGGCCTCGCGTCCCCAGAGGAAGGCCGCTGCCACAACGGCAGCAACAACGATCAGAAGGATTGTCTTGAAAAATCTCTTCATTTAGAAGCTGTTTTGAAATGATTAACTTTGAAATGGTTCCGCCCCTGCCGTCAAATGCAACTACTGAGAAGCTTTGTCAGTCTTCTGCAGGAGTCTGAGCGCTGAATATCGATTCGGCGGCGGCCACGGCACAGTTGATTCCGTCGATTGCCGAGGAGACGATTCCGCCGGAGAAGCCGGCACCCTCACCGCACGGATAGAGGCCCGGGAATGAAGGGCACTCGTAGGTCTCCCTGTCGCGCACGATTCGGACAGGTGAAGAAGTCCTGGACTCGACTCCCACGAGAATCGCATCATTGGTGTAGTAACCTCTCATGGTGTGGTTCTCAACGAGAGGGAAAACATCCTGGAGCCTCTCGGCGATTGGCTGAGGAAGAATCTCGTGAAGAGGTGCGTTGACAAGGCCAGGTTTATAGGTAGTCTCCGGAAGGTCTTCTGATTCAACGCCTTCGCAGAAATCCACCATCCTCTGTGCCGGAGCGGCGAAAGGATGTGAGGAACGGGTGTGGGCATATTCCCACATCTTCTTTTCCACCGACTTCTGGTACTCCAGGCCGGCGAACGCTCCGGCGGAGGCGAACTCCTCCGGGATGTCCTCCGGATTGATCTGCACAACCACTCCGGCGTTGGCTTTCTTTCCGCTGCGGGCGGAGTTGGACATTCCGTTCATCACGATCGTGCCTTCCTCTGTCTCTGAAGGGACCAGCACACCGCCAGGGCACATGCAGAAGGAGAACACTCCCCTCTCTCCGACCTGTTCCGTGAATGAATATTCAGCAGCAGGCATGCCCGGCTCCCACTGTCCGTGGTAGCGGATGTCGTTGATGAGGCTCTGAGGGTGCTCGACGCGCACTCCCATCGCAAAGCCCTTGGTTTCGAGGGCGCAGTCTTTGGAGGCGAGCATCTCATAGATGTCGCGGGCGGAATGGCCTGTGGCGAGAATCACTTTCTTCGCTGAATATTTCTGCACGCTCGGCTTGCCTGCCTTGGTCGGGTTCGCTGCGTCCAGGGCCTTCACCTCGATGGTCCCGTCGGCCTTCGCCTTGATGTCGGTCACCTTGGTGCTGAAATGGTACTCTCCGCCACGGGAAATGACGCACTGGCGGATGTTCTCCACTACTTTCGGGAGCCTGTCAGTTCCGATATGAGGATGGGCGTCCACGAGAATCTGCGGATTCGCTCCGAAATTGACGAACTGGTAGAGGACTTCCTTGATGTCACCCCTCTTGGTTGAGCGTGTCAGCAGCTTTCCATCGGAGAATGCACCGGCCCCGCCTTCGCCGTAGCAGTAGTTCGAATCCGGGTCCAGGATTCCCTCCCTGCTGAGCTTCGCCATGTCGAACTTGCGGTCGTGGACATTCTTGCCCCTTTCCAGGACTATTGGTTTGAGTCCCAGGGTAAGAAGCTTGAGGGCGGCGAACATGCCCGCAGGGCCGGCGCCGATGACGATCACGCTCTCGGCGGACGAGACATCTTGATATTCAGGAAGTTCGTATGGCCTGTAGGACTCGAACTTGTGGTTGTAGGCTTCGATGCGGTAGCGGTAGATGACATCGTTTCTGGCATCTATCGAGCGGTGGGCTATCACGCAGGTTGCGTCGGCGTTCGGGAACGTCGGCTGGAAGGACTTGGTCGGGTCGATCACGTTGATGATGGCGTTGCCGCGGAGGTTCATTGTCTTGGCTGCGACGATTCTGACGTCATCAGTCCGGAGGTCACGGCCGACATGGCCGGTCATTTCAAACTCTATCATTGATAATCAATTAATAATCAGATATTCTTGAGACAGGGGCGATGTCGAGAGGTGTTTTCTCTCCTGCAAGGTAATGGAACCAGCCGGCGACGGCGATCATGGCCGCATTGTCGGTGGTGAACTTGAATTCGGGCAGGAAGGTGTTCCAGCCTCTCCTGCGTCCTTCCGCCTCCACCCTGGAGCGGAGCCCGCTGTTGGCAGAGACTCCTCCGCCGATGGCGATGTCCTTTATGCCTGTCTGCTTCGCAGCCTTGACAAGCTTGGACATCAGGATGTCGATGAGCGTCTTCTGGAAACTTGCGCAGATGTCCTCCTTGTTATTTTCGAGGAACTGCGGATCCTTCGCCATCTCGTCCCTTACGAAGTACAGAAGGGATGTCTTCACTCCGCTGAAGCTGTAGTCCAGGCCGGGAATCTGGGGCTTGGCGAACTGGAAACGGTTCTCGTCGCCGAGTTTTGCAAGTCGGTCGATCACAGGTCCGCCCGGATAGCCGAGGCCCATCATCTTGGAGCATTTGTCAAACGCCTCGCCGACAGCGTCGTCGATGGTCTGTCCGAGAATCTCGAAGTCCAGAGGAGAGTTCACCTTGACGATCTGGGAGTTGCCTCCGGACACAAGCAGACACAGATACGGGAACGAAGGCTGCCTGTTCTCCTTGCCTTCCTGCTTGACGAAGCCGGCCAGGATATGTCCCTGAAGATGGTTGACCATGACGAGCGGTATGTCAAGGGCGATTCCGAGTGCCTTTGCGAAAGAAGTACCGACAAGAAGGGATCCGAGAAGGCCGGGGCCGCGGGTGAAGGCTATCGCAGTAAGGTCCGAGGCGCTTATGCCGGCTTTCTCAAGGGCCTGGCTTACTACCGGGACGATGTTCTGTTCATGGGCTCTGGAGGCGAGTTCGGGCACGACCCCACCATAATCCTTGTGGACCTGCTGGCTCGCTATCACGTTGGACAGCAGGAATCCATCCTTAATCACTGCGGCGGAAGTGTCGTCGCAACTTGACTCGATGCCAAGGATGTAATCAGACATATTCAAAGAAATTTGTTTCCGGCTGCAAAGATAATCAATCTGATGGGAATAATAGAACAAAGCTGTTTTGAAAAGGTCCGCAGATTTTGTTAAATTTGTAGATTGTATGAACAGGCTAGTAAAGGTGGTATGGAAGACGGCACTCTCTCTGGGAGCGGTGCTGTTCTTTCTCTGGCTCATTCTCCAGACCTCCCCGGTCCAGACTTCCCTGGCAAGGATGGCGGTGGAGAGGCTTGAGAAGAAGCTGGGGGGCAGTGTGACCTTCTCGTCCATACATTTCAAGCCGTTCAACGCCTTCCTGATAAAGGATTTGGCCGTAATCGACAGCGACCCTGCGATCCACCTGTCCGGAGACCCGGTCGACACCATACTGACCGCCGGAAAGATCTACGCCTCGATGTCTCTCAGGGGTGTCAGGAAAGACGGGCTCCACATCAGAAGAGCCACCGTACAGGACGCACAGTTCAACCTTGTCAAGGAAATCGAGGGCACCAATGTCAGCAGGTTCCTCAAAGGCATCATCACCAAGGAAGGCAATGGACTGAAAGTCAAAGGAGACAGAATCACCGTCCAGGACCTTCGGATTTCCTTCATCGATGCCTGCAAGGAATACGGCAACAAACCGTCCGGGATGCTCGACCCTAACCATATTGAATTAACAATCAACTCTTTCCATGGTGGAAAAGTCCTCCTTGGGGACGGATTGTTCAAGGCATCGGTCCAGTCGATGCAGGCTGTGGAGAAAAGCGGTCTGTCAATCATGGACCTTACCGCCGATGTTTCTTCCGCAGACGGCAGGACAGAGATCAGCGGCTTCGATTTCAAGGACAGTTTCAGTCATCTGAGTCTTGACTCCTTGTCCTTGGATTTCACGTCGGCCGACCCGGAAACCAGAAGCATGGGCAACGCTGAACTTACAGCTTCCGCAGGACGTTCCAGAATAGACGCACGCACCCTCGCCTTCTTCCTGCCGGCAATGCAGGGAAAGACACTGGCCGCAAACCTGGAGCAGGCGGAGCTGAGCGGCAATCTCAACGACCTTTCCATCGACAGGCTCACTTTCTCTGAGGAGACGGGCGGGATCCGCGGGTCCGTGGAAGGCAGCATTTCGGGCATAGCAGGCGACAGTCCTCTGAGAATGAATATTCTTGCGGAAGATTTCCGCTTCAATTCGGAAGGAGCAGGAAAGCTGGTCTCTCAGTTCATCCCTGACCCGCCGGTCGACTTCAGCAGATACGCCCAGGGCAGGGATCTCACCTTCGACGGAAGAGGATTCGGTACTCTGGGAAGCCTCAGGGTCATCGGCCGGCTTGATTCCGGAGAGGGTTCCGCCCAAGCCAATCTGGCAATCGCCGGACTTGAGACGAAAGGCCGTCCGGTGAC
>JAKSJH010000163.1 GCA_024398315.1 Bacteroidales bacterium | reverse complement strand
GGTCGGCGGCACCTCCGCCTCCGGCCGTTCTGAAGGTGTTCCCCCTCTGCCGGTTGGACTCGTCGTTGATGTTGTTGGTGTTGACAGTAAGATGAGTCTGCAGGGCCTCTGAGAAATACATGGCCGAGACTCCTCCCCTGTAGCGGAACTTGTGGAAGGTGGTGTCCGTGTCATAGCCGGCTCCTGCTATGGCGTTGACCACGAAGACTCCCTTCATCTTGCTCTTGGTCGAGATGTCGAGGACTCTCTGCTTCGATTCGTTCTTGCTTATCTTGTGGTTGGGGTCCTTGTTGGCATATTCCTGGAAGGACTTGATGGAGACCACTTCCTCTGCCGGAAGATTGTTCAGGGCACGCATAGGGGCGCTTCCGAAGAGCAGAGCCCCGTCGATGTAGACCTGCTGGACCTCCTCGCCAAGGACCGTGACGCTCGAGGTGGTCACCTCCACTCCAGGCATCTGCTCCAGCACGTCGATAGCGTTCTCTCCTTTGTTGGTCTTGACTGCGGCTGCGTGGAAGACTATGGTGTCGCCCTTGACCGAAACCGGGCTGACGGTTTCCTTCTTGACTGCGGCGTCAAGCATCTCTTTCTGGGGTTGCAGGTTGACCAGAACTTCATTCGGACCTGCCACAAGCTTCATGGCGTTGCCGATCTCCTCGTAGCCCACCATGCTGAACTTGACGTAGACATCGCCTGGTGCGAGGTTGCTGATGTAGAACCGTCCCTTGTCTCCCACCACGGTGTAGAGGGTGTCAACCTTGTTTGAGCCGACTTTCTTGCCGAATACGGTGACAGTCACGCCTACACCCGGGGCTTCCTCTTCCTCGACATCGTCGGGCGCCAGATAGACCTTTCCGGTTATGAAGGCCATCCTGGGACCCTGCTGGCTATTGCCGGGGCCTCCGCCTCTGATGTGGAACTGCATGCCTCCAGGCTGGCCGGAGAGACTGGTGGGGAAGATCAGAGACAGGAACAGGGCTGCGGTCAGAGCCGCAAGAGTGGATATCGGGGATTTTCTGTTAATCATCTTGAATTCGGTAACTTGCTGGAATTTGACAAGAATCCGGCGTAATAGTTTAAATAAGGTTGAGGAATATGGTCACGACCGCCGTGTTGATGATGTCCACGAACATCGCACCCACAATCGGGACAACGATGAAAGGCTTGACTGCGTAGCGGTACTTGTAGCAGACGGCGGACATGTTGGCCATGGCGTTCGGAGTCGCTCCGAGACCGAAGCCGCAGAGTCCGCTGACAAGGACAGCCGCATCGTAGTCCCTGCCCAGCAGAGGGAAGACCAGCCAGCGTGAGAACACAAGGATCAGCAGAACCTGGGAGAACAGCATCAGGCAGAGCGGAAGGGCCAGGTCTGCAAGTTCCCAGAGCTTGAGCGAGATCATCGCCATGCCGAGGAAGAGCGAGAGGCAGATGTTGCCGAGCGAGACCACCTTGTCAAGGCACATCGCCCTGGAGGTCTTGGGTGAGGACTCGAAGCAGTTGCGGATGATCGCGGCGGCAAGCAGGGACCCGAAATAGGTTGGGAAAGTGATTCCCGTGAGGGCGAGCAGCTTGCTCAGGCACATCCCCAGAGCCATCGCTCCCAGAAGGAAATATGTGGCCTTCGTGATGTCTCTGAAGGTTCTTTCGTCTGAATGTGAATATTCCTCCTGAGCCTCAGGAGAGGCGTCGCTGGCCTCGATGCCTACCATGATGTCCGGCGTGGCAGAGGCCTCGGCCAGTTTGTATTTCTTGATCAGAATCTCTGCGAGAGGCCCTCCGATGAGGGATCCTGCTATGAGTCCGAAGGTCGCTGCTGCCATCGTGACCGATGCTGCGCTTTCAAGTCCGTTCTGTTCGAGGACCGAAGAGAATCCTCCGGCGGTGCCGTGTCCTCCGCACATCGGGATCGATCCGGCCGCCATTCCGAGGATGCGTTTCAGCCCCATCGACTGGGCTATTCCTACTGACAAGGCGTTCTGCAGTATGATCAGGACTGCAACCAGGGCGATGAAGACGGCCAGTGCCCTGCCTCCCTGCTTGAGAGCCCTGAGGTTGCACTGGAAGCCCACGGAGGTGAAGAAGATCATCATGCAGATGTCCTTGAGGGTGCCGTCGAAGGTGAAATCGATTCCGAAGAACGAGTGGCAGACCAGGGCGAGGAGCGAAAGTATCAATCCTCCCGAAACCGGTGCCGGGATGCAGAAACGTCTGAGGAAGGAGATCTTCTTGGTGAGGAACATTCCCAGCAGCAGGGCGACCACGCCGATGCCGGCGGTCTGGAACATGTCAAGAGTCAGTGTTGTCATATTCCCAGTTCCTCCTTCATCCGGCGCAGCAGGTCGAAGGCCTGGAGCGGGGTCATGTTGTTGAGGTCGGCTCCCTTGAGCTTGTCCCTGAGAGACTCGAGCATAGGGTCGTCCAGCTGGAAGAAGGAGAGCTGCAGGCTTCCGTCGCTCTCGAGCGTGCCGGCCTTTGTCTGGACCGGTTTCTTGACCTGGCCTTTCCTGGCGCTTACAAGGTGCTGTGAATCATTCATTTCCAGAGCCTTGAGGGTGCTCTCGGCGCTCTCTATGACCTCTCTCGGCATGCCTGCCATCCTGGCGACATGTATACCGAAGCTGTGAGCGGTTCCACCTTCCTTGAGCTTGCGCAGGAATATCACCTGGGTGCCCACTTCCTTGACTGCGATGTGGAAGTTGCGGACTCTTGAATATGTCTCTTCAAGGTCGTTGAGTTCGTGGTAGTGGGTGGCGAAGAGGGTCTTGGCCCCGTGACCATATTCATGGATGTATTCGACTATGGCACGGGCGATGGACATACCGTCGTAGGTGGAGGTTCCGCGGCCGATCTCGTCGAGCAGGACGAGGGAGCGGGCGGAGAGGTTGTGCAGGATCATCGAGGTCTCGAGCATCTCCACCATGAAGGTGGACTCGCCGCGGGAGATGTTGTCCGAGGCTCCGACTCTTGTGAATATCTTGTCGAACCATCCGATCCTGGCGCTTTCGGCGGGTACGAACGATCCTATCTGGGCGAGCAGCACGATGAGGGCGGTCTGGCGAAGGAGAGCCGACTTTCCGGCCATGTTCGGTCCGGTGAGGATCATTATCTGCTGCTTCTTTTCGTCGAGATGGACGTCGTTCGGGATGTATTCCTCTCCCGGTGGCATCAGGGTTTCGATCACAGGATGGCGGCCGGCCTTGATGTCGAGCGAAAGATCCTTCGTCATCTCCGGTCGGCAGTAGCGGTTGTCCTTTGCGAGCTGGGCGAAACCGGCGAGGGTGTCGAGCCTGGCAACAATGCGGCAGTTGGTCTGGATGGCCGGGATGTCTTTCTGAATCCGGCGTACGAGGTCCTCGTAGAGATGCTTCTCGATGGCGTAGATTCTCTCTTCGGCGCCCAGGATCTTGTTCTCATATTCCTTGAGCTCCTCGGTGATGTAGCGTTCGGCGTTGACCAGGGTCTGCTTGCGTATCCATTCCGGCGGGACAAGGTCCCTGAAGGTGTTGCGGACTTCGATGTAGTAGCCGAAGACGTTGTTGTAGCTTATCTTGAGAGAGGATATTCCTGTCCTTTCCGCTTCTTTCTGCTGGAGGTTGAGGAGGTAGTCCTTGCCTCCGGAGGAGATGTCGCGAAGTTCGTCCAGTTCGGCGCTGACGCCCCGGGCGATGACTTCTCCCTTGCCGATTGCGGCGGCCGGCTCCCCGGCCATTGTCCTGCGTATGGTCTCGAGAAGGGCTCCGCAGTTCTTCATCCCGTTGACCAGGCTGTCAAGTGCCTTGACGTCATGGCCTTTGCATAGGTCGGCGACAGGTCCCATCTGGGCTAGTCCCCTTGCGAGCTGCATGACCTCCCTCGGTGCTATCTTGCCGGTGGCGGCCCTTGAGATGATTCTTTCGAGGTCGCCGATGTCTCCGATGTGCTCCTGGATGGCGTTCAAGTCGTCCTCCGTTTCGAAGAAATGCTGGACGACGTCATAGCGGCTGTTGAGTTCCTTCAGGTCGAGGACCGGCCTCGCGAGCCAGTTGCGGAGGAGCCTTGCTCCCATCGGTGACGAGCATCTGTCAATGACGCTGATCAGGGAGACGCCTTCGCCTCCGGCCGAAGATGAGAACAGCTCGAGGTTGCGCATCGTGAACCTGTCCATCCAGACAAACTTCTCTCCGTCGATCCTGGAGAGAGAGCGGATGTTGCCGAGGTTGTCGTGGAGGGTCTGCTCCAGGTAGACGAGAAGGGCTCCGGCCGCACATATTCCCAGAGGGAACTTGTCCACGGCGAATCCCTTGAGACTGTCGACCTTGAGCTGGCGGCAGAGTCTTCCGACGGCGGAGTCGTAGACAAAGGCCCATTCTTCGACGGTCGAGATGTAGAGGTTGTCCCCGTACTTTTCACGGACACCTTTCTCGTACCCTCTCTGGACGACGATCTCCTTAGGATTCAGGGAGGCGAGAAGGGTGCCTATGTAGTCCAGGGAGCCTTGGGAGATCTGGAAGGTGCCTGTGGACACGTCCAGGAAGGCGGCTCCGCAGAGATCTTTCTCGAATGTGAGTCCTGCGAGGAAATTGTTCTCCTTCTGGTTGAGGAGCTGTTCGCTGAAGGCGACTCCAGGGGTGACCAGTTCGGTGATTCCTCTCTTGACGAGTTTCTTGGCGAACTTCGGGTCTTCGAGCTGGTCGCAGACAGCGACCTTGTGGCCGGCCCTGACGAGTTTTGGAAGATAGACGTCGAGCGCATGGTGCGGGAAGCCGGCCATCTGGATGTAGCCCTTGTCGCCGTTGGACGTCTTGGTCTGGACTATTCCGAGGACCTTGCTGATGAGCACCGCATCTGATGCGTAGGACTCGTAGAAGTCGCCCACTCTGTAGAGCAGGACAGCCTCCGGATGCTCAGCCTTCACTGCGAAGAACTGCTTGATCAACGGTGTGTCCTCAGCTATCTTTCCTTTTGCCATTGTCGTTCGCCATTAATACATTTCAAAACAGCTTCTTAATCCGGCAACTTTGCCAGATTACAAATATAATGAAAAAACGGGGACTATTCGTTGGCGAGCTGGTAGAAAGACTGGGCTTCGAGTTTCTGGAGCGGCGAAGGCTGTTCCAGAGGAGTTTCGGTGTAGTGACCCTCTCCGTTCTTCTCCACGGTGAACTGCTTGACCTGACGTACTGGCGAGAGGACGGTGAGGATGCCGTCGGCATAGTAGCCGAGGTCCTGGTAGGTGGCCATGAAGGCTCTTTCGCGGAAGTCGGGCGAGAGGACGTTCCTGCCGTTGAAAGGAGCGTCGTAGCTGAATCCGAGGAGGGAGAACAGGGTCGGCATCAGGTCGATCTGGGAGCAGACCTTTTCGATGTGCCGGGGCTCTATGAATCCCGGGGCGTACATGATTGCCGGGATGTGGTAACCGTCGAGAGGGATGCTTGTCCTGCCTGCGCTTGACGCACAGTGGTCGGCGAGAATGATGAAGACGGTGTCGTCGAACCAGTCCTTTCCGGAAGCGTCCGAAATGAACTTGCCCAGGGCGTAGTCGGTGTATT
>JAKSJH010000162.1 GCA_024398315.1 Bacteroidales bacterium | reverse complement strand
ATTATCTGAAACAAACGGATATGAACAAGACGTCTTTTATAACTAAAGAAGTTGTGGCCGTGTCAATCATCGCTGTGGCTATACTATCTTCCTGCAACAAGCTGGATTTCCCGGATGGGCACTCCGCATTCAAGAAGGTCTCAGAGATGCTTTATGAAGTGACATATTCTGACTATGGCAGTGAGGCACCAAACGATAGCTATGATGCCATAAATGGTGATATGGCATGCTCAAGTGTGAGGAATGGCGATTTCGTCGGAAGGAACTTTGATTATTACATGAATCAATGCCCTACATTCGTAATCCACACTACCGGAAAGGAAGGACGGTATGCCACAATTGGAGTCGGACGCCTTGCCGGAATCACTCCGGCAATGGTCGAGGCCGGTCTTCCTCAGGAAAAGATGGAGCTGCTTCCTTGGGCATTAACAGATGGAATGAACGAAAAAGGGCTTTGTGTGAATTCCAATGTCGTGTCGAAAGAAGATTGGGGTGACACTCCTCATACAGGCACCAGAAAAGACTCACCAGAGCTGAATGTCCTCGTCGCCATCCGCCCCCTGCTTGATCACTGTTCCACAGTAAAGGAAGCACTGGACTATCTCGACTCGCATAATATTACCCCGCTTGCGTCACAATCGATGAACCTTCACCTGATGATATCCGATCCAAAGGAGACATACGTGGTGGAATTTATCGACAATAGGATAGTGGCTAAACCTTTTAACATCATGACCAATTATTATCTGTGCTATGATTCCATCCCGGATCATGCAACAGGTGTGGAACGATACAGAATATTGGCAGAGAACTACGAAAAAGGCGGAGAAAGCATGCAGGGTATGTGGGAACTGATGAAAATGGTACGTTACTCGAATCTGTATGATTACCCGAAATATAAATGGTACTCTGAATATTCATCCTATATCCCTTATTCCATGATGACTGACGAGGCGGTCATCAATAAGTTGAATGCCATACTTGAAAGTGACGCAGCGGATTGGCCGGGAGAACTGGAATATGTAAAGGAACACGGATTACGCGAGGAATCAGAATGGTGGCACACTGTTCACAACACAATATACGACATCCAAAATAAAAAAATATGGGTGACCGTGCACGAGTGGTATGACAGAGTTAAGGAGTTCAGTCTGTAATCTGTCAAAAAAAGACTGAGTTCGTATACGCCCCTCAGCATATCTGAAGTAGGTATGCTATATCATGTAAGTTTTGCAAGAGCTATAAATAGGATCTTCATTGACATACATCCATAGAACACGACGTCCCCGGGAGGGACATCCCTGGACTGGTTCAAGCTCTGGGGAATTATTCTGTGATTATGGATGCGCGGCAGAGGGTCTTGTCGCCGCTCCGGGCGAAGAACAGGTAGTTCTCGTCGTTCCTCTTCTTGAGGCCGAAAGCGACCTCGTCTCCAGGTGACGGCTCACCGCGGAAGTCGAAGTCAAGTCTGACGGAAAGGCCTGATGAAAGGGCCTCGTCAGGAATCAGGTCGCAGAAAGACTTGATGTAGCAGTTGTTGTCGATCCTGCCGTCCTTGCAGAAATCACCTTCAACCAGTTCGCGGTCGAACACCTTGTCCGGATAGAAATCCGTGAACCTTCTCGGCGGACGGCAGGGGAGTGAGCCCTCCTTGAAGGATGAGCCGTTCTTGAACGGAACCTTTGTGTCAGGATCGACATTGCACCAGTCGGTCGTACCGCGGCCTATTTCGGAGCCGTTGTAGTCGGTGACCCTGACGCACTTGCTGAAGGTGGACGGAGACTGCCTGACCGTCCAGACTGAGATGTTGTAGTTCTCCTCCGTCCTCGGCCTCTCGTCAATCTCGAAAGCGGAACGCAGAAGCATGAGGCTGCTGTCTTTCCGGTGACCGTCCTCACCGGAAGAGAAATACCTCGAAATCGCATTGATGATGTCGGCGCAGACAGACTGGACCGTAGCCAGCCCGCAGCCGTCCGACTTCCCGTTGCTCACTGAATATTCATAAGTCTTCATTGCAAGACAAAGTTACCCATCCCGGCTGTCTGAATGAAGAAAGTGTTGTGTAATGCACTTATTTAGTGATGAAATCTTTGTTTGGCGGGAAATATTCGTTATTTTTGGGACTAAATTATGCGGAATTATTTTTCGTCCCTGTGAATTTCGGGATGAAAACAATGTCCGGGACAAAACAGGAAATGTCATGAACACCTCGCTGAGAATTTCGAAAGGCTGCTGGTCCCAGTTGAAATACGCACTGCTGATCCCGACCTTCTTCTTTGTCTTCATTTTCATCTACACCCCGTTCTCGTTCCAGCAGGATTTCGACCTGGCTTCAAGAAGCTGGACATTCCATCTTCTGATGATGACCTGCATGATGGTTTGTGTACTTGCCATCACGAGGACTGTATTCTATTTCCTCTACAAGTATATTCATTTCAAATGGTGGCACTACGTCATGTGGTGCTTCGGGGAGGTCCTGATCATATCCCTGTTCTTCGCTCTCTACACTTCTCTTTTCCACATCCACGAAGATGCCAGGATGCCGTATTTCACTGCCCTTCCTTTCTGTTTCAAGTTCACCCTGCTGACTCTGTTCTTTCCCTATCTTGTCTCGATCCTTCTCAGAATCATAGCGAACAAGGGTGCTGACATAGAGAATGCTACGAAGGCCCCTGACAGTCCTCTCGTCAAACTCTATGATGAACACAAGAGGCTGAAGCTCACCATCGACGCTTCTGCCATCCTCTACGTTGCCGCCGAATCCAACTACATCTGCATCCATTATCTTGAGAACGACAGGGAGAAGACCTACATGCTCAGGAACTCGATGAAGAGTTTCGAGGAGGCCGCCTCACGCTACGGAATCATCAGATGCCACCGCTCCTATTTCGTCAATCCCCGTCACATAAAGCTTCTTTCCAGAAGCAAAGAAGGGCTCATCTACACTGAATTCACAGTTGACGGAGTGGACAAGGTCCCTGTCTCGAAGATGTACTACGACGCCCTCGCTGGTTCCCTGTAATTTATTCCCAAATTTAAGACAATCAATTGTTTCCATGAATATGACAAAAACTCGTCTTGCAATATTCGACCTTGACGGCACGCTGCTGGACACGGTTCAGGACCTGGGCAACGCCACCAACCATGCTTTGGTGAACTGCGGTTTCCCGACGCGTCCCATCGAGGACTACTACCAGCTTGTCGGCAGAGGAATCTACAACCTTTTCCGTGGTGCCATGCAGCCTCGGGACCCGGAAGTCCCGCGTGTTCCTGCCGAGGAGATCGAGAGGAATGTCGAAAAGATGGCTTCTTTCTTCATCCCTTACTACGAACAGCACAAGTGCGACTGCACGAAACCCTATGATGGAATAATCGAGATGCTTGGCAGGCTTTCCTCCGAAGGAGTCGCTCTGGCTCTTGCTTCGAACAAGTACCAGGATGGCGTCGAGAAACTGGCCGCCCACTTCTTCGGACAGTTCCGTTTCCTCAAGATCCTCGGACAGCGCGAAGGCCAGCCTATCAAACCGGATCCGGCCATAGTCGGTCAGATAATGGCCGAGGATCCTTCAATCACCGTGGATGAGGTTGTCTACATAGGCGATTCCAACGTGGACATGCAGACCGGAGCGAATGCGGGAGTCCGGACGATAGGGGTCACTTGGGGCTTCAGAAGCCGCGAGGAACTGCTTTCCTGCAATCCGTCCGCACTTGCCGACACGCCGGAACAGCTGGCCCAGGAAATCCTCAGGCCTTCCTGCGGGAAGGGAAATTGAAGACTATCGACAGCACGGACACGATGGCCAGCGCCATCGGATAGATGAGCCACGGGATTATCTGTGTGGCGCTTATCCCGGCAAGGCTCGATGCCATCAGCAGCTGGGCTCCGTAAGGGATCACCCCCTGGACAATGCATGAGAATGTGTCCAGGATGCTGGCTGTCTTCTGTGGTGACAGTCCGTATCTGTCAGAAATCTCCTTTGCTATCTTTCCTACCGTGAGGATGGCGATTGTGTTGTTTGCGGTGCAGAGGTTGGACAGACCGGCAAGGGCTGCGATGCTGAATTCGGCTCCTCTTCTGCCTTTGATCTTCCGCGTCAGTCTGTTGACGATGAAATCCAGTCCGCCGTTGACACGGATGATCTCAAGCATTCCTCCCGCCAGCATGGTGACGATTATGAGGTCTCCCATCCCTGCGATGCCGCTTCCTATGCTCGACAAAAGACCTGACCAGGTCAGACCGTCGCAGAGTCCTATGGCTGCGCACATTGCGAGTCCTATGACAAGAACCTTCAGCACGTTCATCCCGCAGACAGCCAGGACTATTACGCTGATGTAAGGAATCAGCTTGATGATGCTGATCTCTCCAACCACAGGGGTCACATCCTTGCCCATTCCAATGAATATGTAGACTGCGGCGACGATTACGGCCGCCGGTCCGGCAATCCAGATGTTGGTCTTGAACTTGTCCGACATGTTGCATCCCTGGGTGGATGTGGCGGCTATGGTCGTGTCCGAAATGAAAGCCAGATTGTCTCCGAAGAATGCTCCTCCGACCACCACGGCCGCGATCATCGGTACGGAGATGCTGCTCTGCTCCGCGATTCCTGCCGCTATCGGCATGAGGGCGACGATGGTGCCCACGCTTGTCCCGATCGACATCGAGATCAGACATGCTGCCAGGAACAGTCCTGCAAGGAGGAGCTTGCCCGGTAGGATCCTCAATGCCAGGTTGACGGTGGCGTCGATGCTTCCGATAGCCTTCGCTGTGGAGGCGAAGGCTCCGGCGAGTATGAATATCCAGATCATCAGCAGGACGTTGTGGTCTCCGGCACCTCGGGAGAAAACGTCGATCTTCTCCTTTATCGGTCCTTTGGTGATCATGACGGCATAGATGGAGGCGAGCAGGAAGGCTGAACTGACAGGGACTGAGTAGAAGTCATCGGTCAGTATCGAGGAGACCAGGAACACGCCGAGGAACACGAACAGCGGGCTCAGGGCCAGCCATCCGGACATATTCATTCTTCTTCCAGGCTTGTCCATGGCTTGAAAACAGCTTCTATATCCATCCGAGGGCTTTGATGTCACCTGCTATCCAGACGGTGTCTCCTTCCTCGAAGCTGTAGTCGGGCTCGGGGTTGGTGATGAAGTGTCCGTCGTGGAGGATGCTGATGATCATGCAGCGGTATTTCCTCAAATCAGTGTTCCGGAGAGCCATTCCGGTGAGGAATGAATCATCTCCGAGGATGACCGGCTCGATCTGGAACTCATCGGCGGAAGGACCGGAGGATGCCTTGTCCGAAGCATCGATCATCTGTCCGAGAGCCTCCAGCTGGCCTTTCGTGCCCACTGCGAGTATCTTGTCGTAAGGGAACACCTTCTCTTCACCGGAAGGAACGATTATGCTTGAACTTCCTCTGGTGATCTTGACAAGGTTGACTCCTGTGGACGAACGGAAAGGAATGTCCTTTATCGGAAGCCCGGCATAGACGGAGTCTGAGCTGATCGTGAACTCCCTGGTGAAGACGTTGTAGCTTTCCAGCTTGAGCTTGATTGAGGTGGCGACAGGTTTGCTGAGCTTCTCAGACTCCTC
>JAKSJH010000161.1 GCA_024398315.1 Bacteroidales bacterium | reverse complement strand
GGATGTTGTTCTGTTGCATACTGGTCAGAATGAATTGGTGATTCTAGGACGTCGTGAGGATTGCGAGCGACGTGGTGATGGAAGACAGCATCACGCTCCAGATGCTGAGTGCGTTGTTGGCAGTGGCCACCCTGGAAGCATTTGCAGGGACGTAGATGACATCATTCTGCTGAAGGAAGAAATATGGCGAATCCAGCAACTGACTGGATTTAAGGTCGATTGTGTAGTGGACCATCGTGCCGTCGACCTCCCTGATGAGCAGGATGCCGTCCCTCTTAGCGGTAAGATTGAGGTCCCCCGCCCTTCCGAGAGCCTGAAGGATGTTGTTCTTCTCGGAATCCATGACATAGGTGCCAGGAGTTCTCACCTCTCCGAGGACCGTTATCTTGTAGTTCTTGAAGGAGACCGACACTACAGGGTCCTTGACGTCGCGGCCGATCTGCTCCGTAAGATAGTTGGTAAGCTGCTGGCGGGTCATGCCTTCAACCTTTATCTGGCCAAGGATCGGGAAGCTGATACATCCGTCGCTGTCGACGAGATAGGTCAGGGAGGCGTTCTCCGGATTGACGGATGAACTTGTGGTTCCCATCTCGCCCATGGTGAGGTTGTATGGGGCGCAGACAAGCTTGTCAGGACCGCTCACAATGATCGAGAGCCTGTCATCCTTCTTGATGACGGCTTCATATTCAGTGGTCAGCTGGCTGAGCTGTGTCTGATCGATATCCTGGAAATAAAGGATGTCCTTGTAGGATGCGCAGGAGCTGAACGCCATTGCGATGGCGAAAGCTGCTGCTGCGAAGCGGATTCTGATGTTCTTATGCATTGTTTGTCGTGTTTTCTGTTTCAGTCGTTTCCGTGCTGTCCATCGCCTCATAGACGGAATGGTTGCTCTTGAATTCCGGAACTATCTCCTTCATGATGCGCACAGTCTCCATGTCATTGTACGCCAGACTGGCCTCAAGCAGTCTGTCTTCATTGGCGCAGGCGGTCTCGTAGTCATATTCACGGACCTTGGCGATCTTGATCTTAGGATGGAAGGTAGGGACAACGTTCTCCTTGTCGGCAAGCACTTCCTCGAAAAGTTTCTCGCCGTCGCGAAGTCCGGTGTAGGCGATCCTGACATCCTTCGCCCCGCTGAGGCTTATCATCCTCTGCGCAAGTTCGGCGATGCGGACAGGCTTGCCCATGTCAAAGACAAAGATCTCACCTCCCTTGCCCATGGTACCGGCTTCAAGGACCAGCTTGCAGGCCTCGGGTATGAGCATGAAGAAGCGGACTATGTCAGGATGCGTCACGGTCACAGGTCCGCCGGCAGCAATCTGCTCCTTGAATATCGGAACCACGGACCCGTTTGACCCGAGGACATTGCCGAACCTTGTCGTCACGAACTGGGTCTTCCCTTCCACCTTGCCTGATGCGATGGCGTTGTTGAGGCTCTGGCAGTATATCTCGCAGATTCGTTTGGAGCATCCCATGACATTGGTCGGGTTGACAGCCTTGTCTGTGGAGACCATCACGAACTTGCTGGTGCCGTACCTGACCGCCAGGTCCGCAAGGATCCTGGTGCCCATGACGTTGTTGTAGACAGCTTCGGAAGGATTGTCCTCCATCATGGGGACATGCTTGTAGGCGGCGGCATGGAACACATAGTCAGGACGGTATTTCATGAATATGTTCTCCATCCTGTCCTTCCTCGTGATGCTGGTGACCAGAGTGAGAGCCTCCACGTCAGGAAAACGGTCAGCCATCATCCTGCGGATGTCGTGCATAGGTGTCTCCGCCTGGTCGATGAGTATCATCCTGGACGGCGAGAACGAAGCCACCTGACGGACAAGTTCCGACCCGATGGAACCGGCGGCGCCGCTGACGAGCACGCTCCTGCCCTTGATGAGAGTCTTGATGGACTCCATGTCCACTTCAATCTTCTCCCTCGGGAGAAGGTCTTCAATCTGGACATCCTTGAGATGTGAGACGTTGATGTCGGATTTGCCGTCCCATTCCTCCGCTCCGAAAAGCATGATCTTGACCTCATTATGGATAAGGAAATCCACCATTTCGGTCTGCTCGCGGAAATGGTCGGTCTGCAGAGGGGAGACCAGGAGGGTTCGGACTCCGGACGCCACCATTTCCTTCAATGTAGCGACATCATCGGGATAGACTTCCACTCCCATGATGTAGAGCCCTACCATGGCACTGTCCGGGGAGATGAAACCGTTGAGCACGTACTTGACCGGCGAACTGTTCCTGATGTTCTTGGCTATGCTGACGCCTCCTGCATGGCTGCCGTAGATGTAGACCGGAACCGTGTCGGAAGAACGCCTGAATATGTCGAACAGAGTCTTGACAGAGATTCTCACGACCCAGAGCATCAAGGTACCGAGGCAGAGGACGAGAGCCAGAGTCTTCCACTCAGGGAACTGGAAGTGACTGTTTGCTTGAGGAAGATTGAAGACCAGACCAAGAAGCACGTTCCCCGCACATCCGACGAGCACCGCAAGGAAAAGCCTGTAGAGGTCATAGAAGGAAGAGTAGCGGAGAATCCCGGAATAGGTGTGGAACAATCTGAAAGAAATGATGAAAACCGGAGTGGTGAGTATCATCCCGAGACAGACTTTCACGACATTCCTGACAAACCAGGTCCATCCCATGACCACATAGCTGGAAAAGACTCCCGCAATGATGATCACAGCGCAGTCTATGATGAGAATCCCCCAGTAAGGCAACGCCTTCTTGGAGAAATACCAGTTAGAAACCCTTGTAAAGAAACCCATTATGTCCGATTTTCACTCAATTTGCAAATTTATGCAAAAAAAGAAGGATTAGCAAGGTTTTTCGGTTGCATGTCTGCCTGCCAGCATTCCGCAGGCGGCAAGTATGTCCTCACCTCTGGAAGCCCTGATGGTGCAGGTGATGCCATGGGCCGAAAGCCTGTCACGGAAATTCTCCATGATAAGCTGCGGCGATGTCTCGAAAGGAGAATCAGGTATCTTGTGGAACCTGATCAGGTTGACCCTGCACTCCATCCCCTTGAGAAGTCTGTAGAGAGCGTCCGCATGGCGTTTGTCGTCGTTCAGACCGCCGAACATCGTGTACTCGAAACTGACCCTGCGCTGGCCTGAGAAATCATATTCACGAAGAAGTGAGACAACATCTGCGACGGGCCATGCCTTCTGGACAGGCATGATCTCCGCTCTCTCCTCCCCGAACGGGTTGTGGAGGCTGACGGCGATGTGGCACTTGGTGGAATCCAGGTACTTCCTCAGAGACGGGATGACGCCGATCGTGGAGACAGTGATTCTCTTGGGACTCCAGGCGAACCCCCATGGAGCAGTGAGCACCTCGATCGCCCTCATGACATTGTCGTAATTGTCCAGAGGCTCGCCCATTCCCATGAAGACGGTGTTTGTCAGTTCCTGAGCCTCATCCACAGCAATGAACTGCGAGAGGATCATGGCCGGGTCGAGGTTGCCGTGGAAGCCCTGCCGGCCGGTCATGCAGAACTTGCAGCCCATACGGCATCCCGCCTGAGAGGACACGCACAGGGTTTTCCTGTCAGCGTCAGGAATCATCACGGCCTCGACGCTGTTACCGTTCCCGACCGGAAAGAGGTACTTCTTCGTGCCGTCGGAGGAGACCTGGCAGCCGGATGGCAGTACGACCCCCAGGTCATAGTCCGCCTTCAGTGCTTCCCTGCCAGCCTTCGAGATGTTCGTCATCTGGTCTATGTCAGTCACTTTCCTGACATAGAGCCACTGAGCCATCTGCTTGCCCGCAAAAGCGGGAAGACCTACTTTCATTGCAACCTCCCTGAGTTCTTCGGGGGTTTTTCCCAGCAGTTTCTCGCGCATAGAAATGTTTTTCAAAGGATTTGCAAATTTAGCGAAAAAAAGTGGCGGATTAAGGGTAAAATGAATATCTTTGCTGAAATGCCGGTCCGATCTGAAGGCCGGCGGTCACACTAAACAAAACAACATTCATTTACATTATGGCAAAAGAGGTAGAAGCAAAGGCCACGGATGCCGGTGCAGCGAAGCTCAAGGCACTGCAGGCCACGATCGACAAGATTGAGAAGGATTTCGGGAAAGGGACGATCATGAAGCTGGGGGATCAGCCACAATGGGACGTACAGGTCATTCCGAGCGGTTCCGTCGCTCTCGACCATGCGCTCGGCATCGGAGGATACCCGCGCGGAAGGATAATCGAGATCTACGGACCGGAATCCAGCGGTAAGACCACACTTGCGATCCATGCGATCGCAGAAGCTCAGAAACAGGGAGGCATCGCAGCGATGATCGATGCCGAGCATGCATTTGACAGGACCTACGCCAAGGCTCTTGGCGTTGACCTCGAGACCCTTCTCGTGTCACAGCCCGACAACGGCGAACAGGCCCTGGAGATAGCCGACAACCTGATCCGTTCAGGCGCCGTCGACATCGTAGTCATCGATTCGGTCGCGGCCCTCACTCCGAAAGCGGAGATTGAAGGAGAGATGGGTGACAACAAGGTGGGTCTGCAGGCAAGGCTCATGAGCCAGGCCCTCAGGAAACTCACGGCCAACATCTCGAAGACCAACACCTGCTGCATCTTCATCAACCAGCTGCGCGAGAAGATCGGCATAATGTTCGGCAATCCGGAGACGACCACAGGCGGCAACGCGCTCAAGTTCTACGCATCCGTCAGAATCGACGTCCGCAGGATCACACAGCTCAAGGACGGCGAGGAGGCTCTCGGAAACCGCACAAGGGTGAAGGTCGTCAAGAACAAGATGGCCCCTCCTTTCAAGAAGGCGGAGTTCGACATCGTCTATGGCGAAGGCATCTCCAAGATCGGCGAGATCGTCGACCTCGGCGTGGAATACAACGTCATTCAGAAGAGCGGTTCCTGGTTCAGCTACAACGAACAGAAACTTGCCCAGGGACGCGAAGCCACCAAGCAGTTCCTAAAGGACAATGCTGAACTAGCGCAGGAGATCGAGGAGAAGATCCGCTTGTCGCTCCAGGAAACGAAAGACTGACACACAGCCTCATGAACATCGACAGGGTGGCCCGGAAGGCCACCCTGTTTTATCTTCATGATCAGTTCAGTCCGGCATGACGAGAAGGCCGGCACCCAAGCTGTTCTCACTTTTCCGAAGCACCTGAGACAACAATGACTATCTCACCCTTGGGCTCGTGCTCCCGGAACCAGTCGGCAACTTCCTTCAACGTACCGCGCCTGTGCTCCTCGTGGACTTTCGAGATCTCTCTCGCCACGGAGCACTGTCTCTCAGGACCGAAATGCTCGCAGAACTGGTCGAGGGTCTTGACCAGACGGTAAGGCGACTCGTAGAAAACCATGGTCCGGGTCTCGGTCGAGAGCCGGGTCAGCAGAGTCTGCCTTCCCTTCTTGATCGGAAGGAAGCCTTCGAAACAGAACCTGTCACAAGGGAGTCCCGAGGAAACGATTGCAGGAATGCATGCCGTAGGACCAGGAAGCGTCTGGACCTCAATACCTTCCGCAGCGCAGGTACGGGACAGGAGAAAACCGGGGTCGGATATTCCAGGAGTACCGGCATCGCTGATGAGCGCCACATTCAGACCTGCCAGGATCTTATCCTTGACAATTTCCACGGTCTGGTGTTCGTTGAACTTGTGATGCGACTGGAGCTTGCAATGAATATCATAATGATGGAGCAGC
>JAKSJH010000160.1 GCA_024398315.1 Bacteroidales bacterium | reverse complement strand
CCCAGGCAAACAAAACGACTGATTCTTTTCATGAGACAATACACTTCTACTTCCGTATTTCATCAAAACGGACTTTTACGAACACAGTACCATCAGGAACAGCAGGCACAGTGGATCTTACCAAATTCTCAAGAATATCCTCACTGTTTCCCGCACCGGACAGGCTGTCATAGACAAAAAAGAGACAGGCATCCTTACAGGCGACTGCCGGCTGCGGAGGCACAGACGTCCCTTTAGACTGCCAGCATATTCCAGATTCCAAATTGCTGAATATAACGAAGTTCCAGAGTGCGGACCTTTTCCCGTAAGCTGAGAGATAGAACCCGTCCCCTATCTTGAATATTGAAGAGAAACCTTTATAGAAATCCGATTCGAATATTTCCGGCAGCTTTGTCCAAGGGTCTTTCCCGTTCTTCAAAGCGTATCGGAAAGGAACATTTTTCCTGCCGAAATCCAAAGTCAGCAAAGAATATTCTTCCGTCCCGTCAAACATATAGCAACGAGGCGAGAAGCCCGGAGAAACAATGTAGCAATCGTCCCAGTTGAACGAGACAGAAGATGAGAATGCTGACGAGAAGTTGAAATCCTCCCATGGCAAGGCGCTCCCCTTTTCTTTTCCATCATAGTCAAAGAAATGGATGCATTGGAATTCCGAATGCAGGCTTTCTGGAGCAACAGTTGCAGGATTTGGGAAATAAAGGCCGAACTGATCTTCATTCACAGGAAATATACCGGACGGATTGACATACTGGTCTGCAAGTTTGATCTTTCCAACGCATTTGCCCGTACTTGAATCAAACCTGAGGACAGAGCAGTCCGCATCAAGGCACAGCAATTCATCATGATTCCGATTGAAGCAAATGTCTTCAACCTGGATATACTCTCCCGGTCCCCTGCCCGTTTCTCCTATCTTGGAAACCTCCTTACCATCGGATGACACTCTGAATACAGCACCTCCGGACAGGATGAAGAAAGAATCTTCAGAAGGCAGCATCTTTTTCACCCCACGGAAGCAGTTGGAATCATCTGCGACAGGGATGATCTCAATGTCAGAGACGAACGGAGCCAGATCATCGATTTCCTCAGACACGGCCAGCGGACGGAGAACAGTCTCAGGACAACCGCCCTGTCTGACACAACAGGTCAAACAGAGCAAAGAGGACATCAGAACCAGTCTCAATAATCTATCCATACACTGTCACAATCAAGTCATTCTTAAAAAAATGGATTGCGGGTCAAGCCCGCAATGACGAGGAACTACTTGTTGAAGCCTTTCGCGGTGAGGAACTCCCAGATCCGGTCCATCCAGGTGTAGGAGCCGGTGCCAGGAGATGCGAAATGCTGGAAACAGTGATTGCGGGTTGCGAGAGTGTGGAGCTCGCTCTGGATGCCCATAGCACGCATCTGCTCCCAGGTCTTGACGGAAGCCATGGAGGCATAGCCGTCAGAATCACCGTGAAGGAACAGCATCGGTGCAGTGTCGAGGTCGAATGAGAAATCCGGATCAAGGAACGCGGAATCCTCGTTGCCGCCCTTCTCGTTCGGAGAATCGAAACCGTCGGCAAGGGCATATGCCGGATAGATGCCTATTCCCCACTGGACGTTGCAAGGGAGCTCGTCGATCTCATCGACAGGGAGATAGGACAGGTGTCTCGACGATGTGACACCCATCAGGGTCAGATGACCTCCGGCGGAGCTACCCATGATGCCGATCCTGTTCGGATCAAGACCTCTAGCAGGAGCCTCGCTGCGGACGATGCGGATCGCCCTCTGCAGATCCTCCCAGGCGGTCAGATGCTTAGGAAGGCCTTCCGGGCGAGGTGTACGGTACTTCATCGTGACGACGGTCATTCCAAGAGAGTTGAGATAGCGCCTTACAGGTGCGACCTCGAAAGCGTCAGGATCATTAGTTGCATAGGCACCTCCGGAATAGATTATCTGGATTGCATCAGTCTTCTTGACTGCAGGAATATGCCACTCGAGATAAGGCTTGCACTGCTCCTCACGGAAATCAGGCATCTTACCTTCCGGCCAGACATCCTCTCTGATCACCTCCTTGCGGTCAGCATCGCTGGCGTAGCGTTTCTCCAGATCCTCTTCAGGCTGAAGGTCACCGACGAAGTTCATCTGAGTCATGAACTCGAGGGCTCTTTCAAAACCAAGGGCTTCATGGCCCCTGTCCGGATAGATATGAAGTTCAGCAGGAACGCCCATCATGCGGAGCCTCCTGTAGACAAGGGTCGAACCGTTAGGTGAGATCTGATCGACGCCACCGTGGTGGAGGCTCATCGGACAGGTCTTCTCGTCGAACTTGAAGCAAGAGCTGAGCTGGACATTCGGACCGTACCCGTCGAATGAATCGATGGTACCGTTCTCCGATGCGGTGGTCAGATAGGCCGGAGACTTGACAATGGCCCAGTTGATGTGGCATGGGATGTCATCGAGAGCATCAACCTTCTCGTAAGCCGGAGTCTGCGAACTGGTGGCGAGAAGAAGAGCAAGATGGGAACCGGCTGACATTCCGATAACACCTATCTTCTCCGGATCGAACCCGCGCTTGGCGGCTTCGCTGCGGACCATTCGGACAGCTCTCTGACCGTCCTCCCATGCGCTCTGGTAGATAGGCATTCCTTCAGGACGAGGGGTCCTGTAGATGAACTTGACACACTGGAAACCGGCCTTGGTGAGCTGCTGATGCCAGTATTCGACAAGATCGACACAGCAGCACTCGACATAGCCGCCGCCGGAGATAAGGATCATGCAAGCGCCGTTCGGATTCTCCGGAGCATCGTACCAGTCCAGATACGCCACCCTGTACTTCGACGCATCGAACCCGGGAGCCCGGACCTCATTCGTCATGGCAGCGATCTGATTGTCCTGAGGGTCAGGCATCTTCCCGTCCGGCCAGACATATTCCCTCTGCTGGGCAGTAAGGGAGTATGCGGCCAGAAGGATGCAGGACATTGCGGTAAGTATTCTTTTCATGACAAAATCCTACTTGTTGAAGCCCTTGACGGTGAGGAACTCCCAGATGCGGTCAAGCCAGGTGTATGAACCTGTGCCAGGAGCTGCGGACCTCTGGAAGCAGTGGTTGCGTGTAGCCAGGGTGTGGAGCTCGCCCTGGATGCCCATGGCGCGCATCTGCTCCCAGGTCTTGACGGAGTTCATCGCTGCCCAGCCATCGGAATCGCCGTGGATGAAAAGCATCGGGGCGGTGGCGAGGTCGAACGAGAAGTCAGGGTCAAGGACGGCGGAATCGTCATTGCCGCCGGTTGAATTAGGTTCCTCAAGTCCGTCGGTCAGTGAATATGCCGGATAGATGCCGATTCCCCACTGTACGTTGCATGGAAGCTTGTCTATCTCATCGATCGGAAGATAGGACTGGTGCCTGGACGAAGTGACACCCATGAGAGTCAGATGGCCGCCTGCAGAGCTTCCCATGATACCGATCCTGTTCGGGTCGAGTCCTCTTGCAGGAGCCTCGGCACGGACGATACGGACTGCCCTCTGAAGGTCCTCCCATGCCGTGATGTGCTTCGGAAGGCCTTCCGGACGAGGGGTACGGTACTTCATCGTGACAACGGTCATGCCCAGGGAGTTGAGATAGCGCCTCGCTGGAGCCAATCCGTCAGGGTCATTGCCCTGGTAGGAGCCGCCGGAATAGATGATCTGGATGGCGTCGGTCTTCTTGACTGCAGGAATATGCCACTCAAGATAAGGGACACACTGATGCTCCTGGGCGTTCGGCATCCTGCCTTCCGGCCAGACGTCCTCCTTGATGACTTCCTTGCGGTCTTTGTCATCAGGGAAACGGGCCATGAGATCGACCTCGTAGCCAGGGTTGCCGACAAAGTTCATCTGGGTCATGAACTCGAGTGCTCTCTCGAATCCGTAGGCTCCGTGAGGAAGGTCCGGATAGAGATGGAGCTCGGCAGGGATGCCCATGGTGCGCAGCTTCCTGTAGACAAGGGTGGAAGCCGTAGGGGTATATTCATCATTGCCTCCGTGATGGAGGGTCATCGGGCAGGTCTTCTCGTCAAACTTGAAGACAGGGCTGAGCTTGACATTGGATCCGTAGCCTTCGTAGATGGCCGGAGTACCTGTCTCGCCGTCGGTAGTTGAATATGCAGGGGCGTTGACGATGGCCCAGTTGATGTGGCATGGGATGTCGTCAAGTGCGTCGACTTTCTCGTAGGCAGGAGTCTGCGAACTGGTGGCAAGAAGAAGTGCAAGATGAGAACCAGCTGACATTGAGACAGTTCCTATCTTCTCAGGATCGAATCCGCGCTTCCCGGCTTCGCTGCGCACCATCCTTACAGCCCTCTGGCCGTCCTCCCATGCAGTCTGATAGATTGGAAGTCCTTCAGGACGAGGGGTCCTGTAAACGAACTTGACGCACTGGAAACCGGCCTTGGTGAGTTCCTGATGCCAGTATTCCACAAGACCGACGTCGCAGCAGGAATAATAGCCGCCACCGGAAATGAGGATCATGCAGGCTCCGTTAGGGTTAGATGGTGCATCATACCATTCGAGGTAGGCCACCTTGTGTTTCTTGGCATCGAAGCCTTCCGCAGCGACCTCGTCGGTCATTGCGGCAATCTGATGTTCCTGAGGATCAGGCATCTTGCCCTTAGGCCAGACACTCTCGCGCTGCTGCGCCATCAGGACGGAAGCGGAGAGAACGAGGCTGATGAAAATAGTCGCAAATCTTTTCATATTCATATTCAATTAATTGTTACTTGTTGAAACCTTTCTTGGTGAGGAAATCCCAAATGTGGTCCATCCAGGTGTATGATCCGGTGCCTGGGGCGGCCTGGGCCTGGAAGCAATGGTTGCGCAGGGCCAGGGTGTGAAGTTCGCTCTGGATACCCATGGAGCGCATCTTCTGCCAGGCGAGAACGGAGTTCATTGCAGAGACATCGTCAGCATCGCCATGGATGAGGAGCATCGGCGCAGTGTCGAGGTCGTAGGAGAATTCCGGTCCGATCCTCACCCAGTCGGCGTTGCCTCTGGTCTTGTTGTAGCCTTCGATGTCGTCAGTCAACGAATATGCCGGGTATATTCCTATTCCCCACTGGACGTTGCAAGGGATGTTGTCAATCTCGTCGACCGGGATATATGACCTGTGCCTTGACGATGTGACGCCCATGAGGGTGAGATGGCCGCCTGCGGAACTGCCCATGATGCCGATCCTGTTCGGATCAAGACCTCTTGATGCGGCTTCGCTGCGGACGACGCGGATGGCTCTCTGAAGGTCCTGCCATGCAGTGACGTACCTTGGCATGCCTTCCGGACGCGGGGTGCGGTACTTCATCGTAACCACAGTCATTCCCAGAGAGTTGAGATAGCGTCTTGCTGGTGCGACCTCGAATCCGTCAGGATCGTTGCCCTCGTAGGCTCCACCTGAATAGATGATCTGGATTGCATCGGTCTTCTTGACGGCAGGAATGTGCCACTCCAGGTACGGAAGGCACTGGTGATTCTGTAAATCAGGAATCTGTCCTTCCGGCCAGACATCCTCACGGATGACTTCCTTCTGATCGGCATCGCTGGTGAAACGGCTCGTAAGGGCGACTTCCTCACCGAGCTGGCCGTTGAAGTTCATCTGAGTCATGAACTCCATAGCCTCCTTGAGGCCGAGGGCAGTGTGGTTCTTGTCAGGGTAAATGTGTAGTTCGGCAGGGATTCCCATGCGGCGGAGCTGCCTGTAGACTAGCTGGGAAGCGTTAGGTGAGACAACGTCAGCGCC
>JAKSJH010000016.1 GCA_024398315.1 Bacteroidales bacterium | reverse complement strand
CGTCCGGGACGGAGAAGCTCAGTCCCATGGCCTGACCCGGCTGATGATAAGGGTCCTGGCCCAGGATGACGACCTTGACTTCTGGCAGAGGAGTCAGTTCGAAAGCCTTGAATATGTTCCTGCCCGGAGGGAAGATGACCTTGCCCTCGGCCTTCTCCTGGTGGAGAAAGGATGCGAGAGATGCGAAATACGGCTTCTCGAACTCGCCTTGCAGCGCCTGTTTCCAGGTCTCTTCGATTTGGACGTTCATGGCGGGGGCTTTGCTGGGACTATTCGAATATGGCGGCGATAACGTCATCTATAGTCTTGACATACAAGAAGTTCAAACCATCGACATAGATTGGCTTGATGTCCTCGATGTCCTTGCGGTTCTCCTCGCAGATGAGGATGGTCGTCGCTCCTGCGCGCTTTGCGGCGAGGATCTTCTCCTTGATACCTCCGACAGGGAGGACTCTGCCGCGCAGCGTCATCTCGCCTGTCATGGCGATGCCCGGCTTGAGGGCCTGGCCGCGGAGGGCGGACACCATCGAGCTGACCATCGTGATACCCGCTGACGGACCGTCCTTAGGGACAGCACCTTCAGGTACATGGACATGGATGTCCTTCTCGGCGAACTTTGCCGAATCGATCTTCGCAAGTTCAGGATGGGCCTTGATGTACTGGTATGCTATCGTGGCCGACTCCTTCATCACGTCTCCAAGATTTCCGGTCATGGTCATCACACCCTTGCCGTTGGAGACGGAGCTCTCCACGAACAGGATTTCGCCGCCCATCTGAGTCCAGGCGAGTCCGGTGACCACTCCCGGAGCCTCGTTGCCCTTCATCAGGTCGTGAGAGTTGGTCGGAAGTCCGAGATATTCCTTGAGATGCTCCTTCTTGATGACGGCCGGATACTCTTCCTCCAGGGCGATCTTCTTGGCGGTGACGCGTGCTATCTTGGCGATCTGCTTCTCGAGTCCGCGGACGCCGGATTCGTGAGTATATTCATCAATCATCCTGGCGAGAGCAGGCTTGTCGATCTTGAGCTGCTTCTTCGAGATACCATGCTCCTCGAGCTGCTTTGGCACGAGATAGTGCCTGGCGATCTCCATCTTCTCCTCTGCAAGGTAGCCCGTCACGTTGATCAGCTCCATCCTGTCGAGAAGGGCCGGCTGGATAGTGGAGATGTTGTTGGCGGTAGTGATGAAGAGTACGTTGGAGAGATCGTAGTCGATGTCGAGATAGTTGTCGTGGAAGGCCACGTTCTGCTCAGGGTCAAGCACTTCCAGAAGAGCGGAAGAAGGGTCTCCCTTGTAGTCGTTGCCGACCTTGTCGATTTCGTCGAGAACAATCACAGGGTTGGACGTGCCGGCCTTGTGGATTCCGTTGAGGATCCTTCCAGGCAATGCTCCGACATAGGTCTTGCGGTGGCCTCTGAGTTCCGCCTCGTCGTGCATTCCGCCAAGAGCCACTCTGACATATTTCCTGCCAAGAGCTCTGGCTATCGATTTTCCGAGGCTGGTCTTGCCGACTCCCGGAGGGCCGTAGAGACAGAGTATAGGTGACTTCATGTTGCCCTTGAGCTTCAGGACGGCGAGGTACTCGATTATCCTTTCCTTGACAGTCTCGAGACCGTAGTGGTCGGTGTCAAGAACTTTCTGGGCATGCTTGAGGTCGAGATTGTCCTTGGACATCTCCCCCCAAGGGAGCTCCAGCATGAAATCGATGTAGTTGTACTGGATGCTGTAGTCAGGCGATGACGGATTGTACTTCATCAGCTTGTTGAGTTCCTTCTCGAACTGCTTGGCGACGGCCTCAGGCCATTTCTTTCCAGCCGCCTTCTTGCGAAGGTTCTCAAATTCCTCCTCTTCATCCATTCCGAGCTCCTCCTGGATGGTTCGAAGCTGGTTGTTGAGATAGTACTCCCTCTGCTGCTGGTCGATGTCGCTCTTGACCTTCTGGTTGATCTCCTGCTTGATCTTGAGAAGCTGGAGCTGCACGTCGAGGACGGTGAGGAGCTTCATCGCCCTGACGCTCAAGTCATCGTAGCGAAGGAGATCGACCTTCTCGTTGAAGTTCTCGACCTCGATTGTGGTTGCGATGAAATTGACCAGGAAGGCGAAGCTGTCTATCGACTTGAGGGCACCCACCGCCTCCTTCGGGGCGAATGTGGAGGTGCGTATCACGGCGGAGGCCTTTTCCTTGAGCGAGTCGGCCACGGCCTTTGTGTTCACATCGTTCTCCGGGGACAGGTCCTCGACATAGGACACCGTCGCAGTGATGTATGGCTCCGTTGAGGTCACGTTGCCCATGCGGATCCTCTTCACGCCCTGAAGTATGGCGGTGATTGTGCCGTCAGGCATGTCAAGAGCCTTGATGATCTTGCAGACGGTACCATATTCAAAGAGGTCCGACTGCGCTGGGTCCTCGACCGAAAGGTCCTTCTGAGGAACCGCACCTATGAATATGCCGCGGGACTCGGCCTCGCGGATGAGCCGGATGGACTTGTCACGTCCGATGGTCACGGGGAAGACCATGCTCGGGAAGATCACGGCGTTCCTCAAAGCAAGGATGGGCAGCACCGGCGGGAGGTCCTCCGGGGCGACCTTGACAGGGTCCATCCCCTGCATCACCGGGATTATGTTCACTTCTGTTCCGCCTGGGAAGAGAAGATCTGGATTGAGATCTTTGTTCATCTGTTGTCGTTGTCATAAAAAAGTTTTCCACGTCAAGCAAGGACGGGGGACAAATCCTCTGCCAATTTGTCAGTACAGCGGATGTCATCAGTCCGATGCGGAATATGGTCAATCACCGTGCCAGACAAGAATCGTGACATTTTTAAACTTATGATTTTGATTATTAAAAAAATAACTCTATTTTTGCAGTCCGCTTGGGTCTGACGCCTCGTTTTACGGCGGTCCGGAGGGCTCAAGCAAAAGGAAATTATTAACTAGCTATAAATTTTTCACAAAATGACAAAGGCAGAAATCGTAAACGAGGTTGCAAAGGCAACCGGAATCGAAAAGATTGCAGTACAGAGCGTTGTTGAGGCTTTCATGGACAGCGTAAAGGCTTCCATCGTAAGGAAGGAGCCTGTCTACCTCCGCGGATTCGGCAGCTTCATCATCAAGCACAGAGCTCAGAAGGCAGCCCGCAACATCACCAAGAAGACCACCATGACCATTCCTGCTCATGACATTCCTGCTTTCAAGCCGGCCAAGGTTTTTGTCAATGAAGTAAAAGAGAAGTAACAACATTTAATTTTTTCTCACCATGCCTAGCGGAAAGAAAAGAAAGAGACATAAGATGTCCACGCACAAGCGTAAAAAGCGCTTGCGCAAGAACAGACATAAGAAGAAGTAATTCTCTGTGTCTGCCATTTTAGCAGTCTGCTAAAAGAAAGAGGCTGACCGGAAGACCGGACAGCCTCTTTTTCTATAAAAGAAGCTGCAGCTTCTGAATAAAGTCACGTTTGAAATTTCAACATGGAGTCCGAAAAGTCTGAAAAGGATCTTATTGTCGACGTAACGCCGACAGACGTTCACATCGCGCTGATGGAGAACCATCGGCTGATTGAACTGAACAAGGAGTCCAGCACCGGGCACAGTTTTTCCGTAGGTGACGTCTTCCTCGGAAAAGTGAAGAAGATTCTTCCTGCGCTCAATGCTGCCTTTGTGGACATAGGGGACAAGAAGGAAGCATTCGTCCATTATCTGGACCTGGGCCTCTACTTCAACGCATTCGACGAGTTCGTCAGGAAAAGCAACCCGTCGTCTGACCTTGGGAGGCTGTATTCAAGCATCAAGATCGGGCCTGTCCTCGAAAAGGAAGGACGCATCGAGAACGTCTTGAAGCCGGGGCAGATCGTGGTGGTGCAGATCGTCAAGGAGCCTATCTCCACCAAAGGGTCACGACTGACTGCAGAAATTTCACTCGCAGGACGCAACATCGTGCTGATGCCTTTTGCCGAAAAGGTCAGCATATCCCAGAAAATTTCCTCAAAGGAGGAGAAGAAGAGGCTTGAGACTCTTGTCAGGAGCATTCTCCCTAAGAATTACGGAGCCATCATCCGCACTGCCGCAGAAGGCAAGAACGCCGCTGTCCTGGTTGCGGAAGTCAAATCTCTGATCGAGAAATGGGAGACATCCTGGAAGAAGATCGCCAGAAACAAGAACACCCAGCTGCTGTTCACCGAATACAGCAAGACGACCACGATTCTCAGGGACCTGCTGAACGATTCCTTCAGCAACGTCCACGTCAACGACGTCAACGTCTGCAATGAGATCAGGAAATATATTTCCGAAATCTCCCCGGAACAGGAAAAGATCGTCAAGCTGTACGAGGGCAAGGAGGACATATTCGACCATTTCGAGGTCACCCGCCAGATCAAGAGTTCATTCGGGAAAATCGTCCCGATGAAGCAGGGCACCTATCTCGTCATCGAGACCACTGAAGCGCTGGGAGTTATCGATGTCAACAGCGGAATCCGCGCAAAGACGGACAACCAGGAGGAGAACACCTTCGAAGTCAACAAGATAGCCGCTGAAGAAATCGCCCGTCAGCTGAGGCTGAGGGACATGGGCGGTATCATCATCGTGGACTTCATAGACATGGATTCCGGTGAACACCGCAACGAGCTGCATCACTACATGCAGCAGCTGATGGAAAGCGACAGGGCCAAGCACAATGTCCTGCCTCTGACAAAGTTCGGTCTGATGCAGATCACCCGCCAGAGGATCAGACCTGCAACCGAGATCAACACGGCTGAAGTCTGCCCGGTATGCCACGGCACCGGCAAGATTTCTTCGAGCCTGGTCATCGACGAGCAGATAGAAAGGAACCTGGCCGACCATGTCAGCCATGGAAAGAAAGAGCTCACGCTCAAGGTAAGCCCCATCCTGGGAGCATACCTCAAACGGGGACAGTCCATTCTGGGAGACAAGTCCTACGTCGGCAAATGGAAGAAGAAGTACGGATGCCGCCTGACAGTTGAAGAAGTCACGGCATTCTCAGTCCTGCAGAATGAATTTTACGACAAGAACGGAGACAGGTTGGATTGACCTGTCTCCTTTTTTTTCATAATCTGTATCTCCGGTTTCTTACCTTGAAGTGAACCTGCGGACCAGGGTTCCAAGAAGAATGAGCAGGGCCATCAGGACGCTTATCCGTCCGATGAAGTCACCGTGACTGACGAAGAAGGTCTCCCCTGTGCGAAGGCCTATCCTTGAATGGAGGACTTCAGGTTTCCACCATGATGTCTTCGCAAGAATCTTCCCCGAAGGGTCTATCACTGCGGAAATACCTGTGTTGGCGCATCTTGCGATCCATCGTCTCGTCTCAATCGCTCTTAACGATGAATATGACAGGTGCTGTCTGTACCCGGGAGTGTCCTTCCACCAGGCGTCGTTGGTTATGACAGCCAGGGCTTCCGCCCCCTTCCTGACATATTCAGTGCAGTACTCACCATAGACTGACTCATAGCATATCGCGCAGCCGAGAGGGATCGAGCGTCCGTCGGCTCCCTTGCAGTTGAGCAGGCTCACCTCTTTCTGGCCCACATCCCTTCCCATCACGCCACCGAGCATTTCGTCAAGGTGACGGAAAAGAGAAGGATAAGGCATGGACTCGACACCGACGACCAGCTTGCTCTTGTGGAATATCTGAGGGTCCTCCCCTCCGTTCAGCATCAGTGCCGAGTTGTGGGTTTCCATCCAGCGCCCGTCGCGGAGCTGCCTGGCCGTTTCGGAAGGCCGGCTGCGTCGCTGAAGGAATGTACGGCTGGAAGCCCCGAAAAGGAAGGAGGTCCCTGGATGAGCTTCCACGAATCCCTGGAAAAGCGAAACGGTGGGACTGGCTTGAACGGCATCTGTCACGACGTCGTTCGTGAATGTCTCAGGTGCGACGAAAAGTGTGCCGGCAGAGCCTTCAGAAGAGTTCATCTGACTGAGCAGCAATGAGTTCTGCTCTTCCTGAGTCATTCCTCCGAACTTATTGTAAGGATCTATGTTCGGCTGGACCACCGTGACGTCGAGGCCGACTCCGTCCATCCCCGGCTTGAGAAGCAGGGATGACAGGGGGATGAAGACCAGAAGGACTGCCAGACCGGCAAGGGAAGCGATGCGGGCCTTAATGTTCCAGGTCTTCCAAGCACCGCTGAGGAAGGCGTTCAGGAGTCCGAACAGGGTAAGGTTCGAGGCCCAGATCCAGAGGGACCCTCCGAGCGTGCCTGTATATTCATACCACTGGATCCACCCTGTCGAGCGGGCGAAGGAATTGCCAAGGACAAGCCATGGCCAGCTGATCTGCGCCCGCGTCAGGTAGTACCTCTCCCAGGCGATCCACAGGAATGCAAGGAATATGTACGGAAGGGCGCCCTGAAGATGCTTGCGGCTCCATCTGAAGATGCCGAACACCAGTGACATCTGGAAAGCGTTGGCGAATATGGCGAAAAGTCCGCCGCCAACAGTGGCGTTGCAGACCCAGAATGTCGTGGCGGCGTTCCACAGCACGAAGCAGAGATAGTGCCACCAGCAGAATCCCCTCCTTTCCTCGGATGTGGCGATGTTCTCCGCCAGAAGAAGCGGCACAAAAGCGAAGAGCGAGACAAACCCCGTTCCAGGCACCAGGAACGGTATGCTCAGGAATATCGACGAAAGGGAAACGAGGATTGCTGTTTGTATGTTCCTTGACATTTGGAATCTTCTTTATTCAGACAGATTGGCAGGCTTGTCATCCCATCCGGTCAATCTTCAGCTGCTGTATCTTGTAGGTAGGGCCGCAGCGGCTGACGAAGATGGTGACCTGGAAGACCTCACCTCCGGCGATGAGGTTGCCCAATGCATATTTCGAATTGGGGCCCGATGCGGTGTGGCCTATGGTGAAAGACCTTGGACGATGGTTCCGGAAAAAGAACTTGAGAACCTGAGTTGCCTGGTTCTTGCTTGAATCGATGGTCCTTGTAAAGATGGAGACCTCGAGATTGTCGGCGAACCATGCCGAGAGACTTTCAGCATCTCCGGCGGCTATGTACTTGGTAATGGGCACGAAAACATCATAGCTGTCCGCCGTCATGTCAGAGACGGAGAACACCAGCATGACAGCCAGCGCTGAAAGCAATTTCCGTAGCGTTTGCATTTGATTGAGTTTCTTGCAAATACCGGACCACTTCACTATATTTGTTATCTGTTATGAAAATCACTTTGCTGACAGTCGGCAGGACCGAAATCCCATGGGTGAAGGAAGGTCTGGAGACATATTCCTCCAGGCTGGTCCACTATGTCCCTTTCTCCGTCAGCGAAATCCCGCAGCTGAAGAACGTTTCGGCGTTCTCAGTCTCCCAGATAAAGGAGAAGGAAGGCAAGCTCATCCTCAAGGAGATCAAGCCCTCGGACCAGGTCATTCTGCTGGACGAGCATGGAAAGGAATACCGTTCCGTCGAGTTCGCATCGTATTTGCAGTCCTCCATGTCGCACGGTGGCAAAGATATTGTATTCGTCATCGGCGGCGCTTACGGATTCTCGGACGAGGTCTATGCCAGATGCAACGGCAAGATCTCGCTATCCAAGATGACTTTCTCCCACCAGATGGTCAGGACGGTGTTCGTCGAGCAGCTTTACAGGGCTTTCACCATCATGAAAGGTGAGCCATACCATCACGAATGAAGACAGGCCGTAAAAGAGACAGAGGTGAAATCATCGTCAGGTGGATGTTTGTACTGGCAGGCATCCTTCTGCTGCTGTCTCTCTTCAACGAAAGGTTCTCTTCCGACTACAGCAAGGCCGCGGCGAGGACTGGCAGGATTCTCGAAGAGAGGATGGAGATCCTCGACGGCTTCATCGACAAGGCCCTTGACGAGGACTGGAACGGATGGGATGAAGACATGGAGATTCCTGACGACATGGTCATCTACCGCTATGTCAACGACTCCCTGAAGTCCTGGTGCAACGGATTCCCTCTGAAGAACGACGACATCAGCAACAGGATACTCATCCAGAGACTGACCCGGCCTCTTTCCGACCTGCGCTCGCCTCTGATGATGGTGAACGAAGACGTTCAGTTCGTCAACTACGGACAGAAATGGTACCTCGTCAAGTCCAGGATGGAAGGATTCTGCAAGGTTGTGGCCGGCCTTGAAGTGGTCAACTCGGTCCTTGAAGGAAGGTACGGAGGCATCAATCCGGCTCTCAAAGGGATTGACGGGCATTCTTTGACGACGATCTCCGAAAGCGGAGGCTTCCCCGTGTACGTCGGCGGCAAGCCTGTGTTCAAGCTCATAGAGAACAACGCATCCAGCAGCACCACGATGGCCCATTCCGCCCTCGTCCTGACCGGAATACTGCTGATCATCATAGCCCTCTTCACCCATCTGGCCAACAAAAGGTGCCTGAAGAGGCTCCTGCTGGTCATTCCCGGTCTGGTCATGACAATGGCGGCCGCCTATTTCTGGGGCAAGGCCATGCAGGACAGGATCATGCTCTTCTCCCCTCTCATCTTTTCAGGAGGAAAGCTGTTCGACTCATTGGGGGCCGTCATGATCTTCTCCTCAGGGATCATATTCCTGATCTGCTGCCTGTTCTTCACCAGGGACGACCTCTACAGAAAGATCCTCGCATCAGGACACCCGGAAAGCAACCTGAAGCTGTTCACCGCCATACTGACCGTCCTGACACTGGGGGTGTCAGCATACATATTCCTTATCATAAGGAGCCTGATCTTCAATTCCAACATCACCCTCGAGCTGTTCAGGCTCAACGACCTCTCGAAATTCAGCATCCTGGTCTATGTGATGCTGGCCCTTCTGATCATCTCGGTCACACTGCTGTTCCAGATGACGGCCCCGGCATTGAAGAAGGTCACAGGGCTGAAGATCAACTTCTTCTCCAGGTTCAGCAAGGTGCTGACCGCTGCTTTGTTTGCATTGTGGATAGTCCTGGAAACCGTCAGTTTCGGCTTCCAGAAGGAGCAGGACAGGGTCACCATCCTGGCCAACAGGCTCTCCATCGAGAGGGACCTCTCCCTCGAACTGGAGCTGAGAAGGCAGGAGGACAAGATTTCGTCCGACCAGTATCTGGCGAGCTTCGCCGCCATGCGCAACTCCGAGCGTTTCATGCTGAACAGAATACTGGAGACTCATCTTTCGAGAATATACCAGGACTACGATTTCGGTGTCGAGACTTTCCCGGAGAATGAAAGCACACCGCAGTCAATGGAATATTTCACCAACATGGTGTCCGGAGGTGCGGCAATCGCCGACGGGTCCAGGTTCAGATACCATTCCCTTGAAAACGGAGAGTGTCTCTACGTCGGAAGTTTCGCCTACTATGACAGGAAGAACGGGCTGACGATGATGCTCCTCTCCATCACCCCGAAGCAGAGCAAGGGGGACAAAGGTTACTCGTCGCTTCTTGGAATATCCGCCCCTGGTGAAGTTCTCGTGCCTTCCGCCTATTCCTATGCGAAATATTCATCCGGCAAGCTGGTATCCTACAAGGGCAACTACGCCTACCCCACCCGGATGGACGCCAGCTTCAAGGATGAACTGGACAACGCAGCCAACGGAATAGCAAGGATAGGAGGGCATGTACATTTCATCAACAAGGTGGCCGAGGATGAATATATCCTTGTGTCCAGGACACAGACGGGATCGTTCAACTACATAGTCACATTCCTGTTCACAGCCCTCAGCATCTACTTTGCCCTTTCCATCCTGACACTGACCAAGAGGCACAGGAAAGTCAAAGAGAAGAACTACTACAAGTCACGCATCAACGCCGCGATGATGCTGGCGCTGATCATGACCCTGATTGCGCTGGGAGCGGTCAGCGTCGCCTTCGTGAACAAGAGGAACAATGCCAACCTCTACTCATCCATGGCCGAGAAGATCAGTTCGATGCAGTCCATGGTCCAGGCAAGATGCAGGATGGCCCTGAGCTGGAACGACCTCAACACACCTGAAGGATCGAGCATACTGGACGATGTCAGCAACACGATGAAGTCGGACATAACCCTGTTCAACACCTCCGGAAGGGAGTTCCGTTCAACCACGCCTGATCTCTTCGACAGAATGATCCTCAACTCCAGGATAGACGAGAAGGCCTACAGGAACATCATCTACAAGAACAGGCGCTACTTCATCAACCGCGAGAAGATAAGAGGCAGGAAAGCCACCTTCCTCTACGCGCCAGTGTTCAACGGAATGGGAGAGATGGTGGCAATCATGTCTTCGCCTTACACGGACGAAAGTTTCGACTTCAAGTCGGAGGCCGTGCTGCATTCGGTCACTATCATCATGGTTTTCATCATCCTCCTCATCCTGGCAAGGTTCATCACAGCCACCGCCGTGGACAAGATGTTCAAGCCGCTCACGGAGATGGGACACAAGATGAACGCTGCCAGCATCGAGAATCTGGAATACATCGTCTATGAGCGGGATGACGAAGTGTCGAGCCTGGTCAGGGCCTACAACCTGATGGTCCACGACCTCAGCGATTCCACCAAGCAGCTGACGATGAACGAGAGAGACAAGGCATGGGCAACCATGGCCCGCCAGGTCGCCCACGAGATCAAGAACCCTCTGACACCGATAAAGCTGCAGATCCAGAGGCTCATCAGAATGAAGAGCAACGGCAACCCTGCATGGGAGGAGCGCTTTGACGAAATCTCCGAAGAAGTGCTGAAACAGATCGACATGCTGGCGGACACGGCCAACGAGTTCTCCACATTCGCCAAGCTGTACAGCCAGGAATCCGTTGAAATAGACCTGGACAAGCTGCTCCAGGAAGAGATCGCACTGTTTGACAGCCGCGAGAACATCACTTTCTCATACATGGGTCTCGACGGGGCGAAGGTGACCGGACCGAAGCCTCAGCTCACCAGAGTCTTCACAAACCTCATCGGCAATGCGGTCCAGGCGGTGGAGAACGCCCAGGCCTCGGATGAGGACGATGGTGGAAAGGCCAGGAACGGCAACGTGCTTGTCTCGCTGAGATATTCATCCAAGGACGGCTACTACGACATCGTCTTCGAAGACAACGGTCCGGGCGTCAGCGACGAGAACAGAAGCAAGCTGTTCACACCGAACTTCACGACAAAGAATACAGGAACCGGACTGGGACTCGCCATCTGCAGGAACATTCTTGAAAAATGCAACGCCGAGATCTTCTACACCCGCTCCTTCACCCTCAAGGGGGCGTGCTTCACGGTCAGATACCCGATGCCCGAGAAGTAGAATAAAGTATCCATAAGTTGCATTTTAGTTTAATATTATCTATATTTGCATAAGAAACGCAGAGATGCGTTCTTTTTTTGCATTACTGCGCCAGTAATGTTGTTATTAATGACATTATTGACTGAAACCAAACAACTTCATCATATTCAAAGACTACAATGGGAAAACTTTCTATTGAGAATCTGGTGGACACAATCATCACCGCCAGAAAGAAGAAAGGGCTGACGCAGGCGCAGCTTGCGGAGCTGACAGGGATGAACAGGACCATGATCGTCAGACTGGAGAAAAAGGATTACATCCCCTCCATCACACAGCTGGAGAGCCTTGCCGACGTGCTTGAATTCGATGTCGCCGGATTGTTTTCGGACAGACAGGAGACATCCGCCGGAAAAGCGGAAGCCATTCCTCCGGTCAGGATAGCAGTTGCAGGAACAGGCTACGTAGGTCTCAGCATAGCCACACTGCTCTCACAGAACAATCCAGTGAAGGCCGTGGACATCGTCCCGGAGAAAGTTGAGATGATAAACAATAGAAAGTCACCCATCCAGGATGAATACATCGAGAAGTACCTCGCCGAAAAGAGTCTGGACCTGGAAGCGACACTGGACGCTGAAAGCGCCTACAGGGATGCGGAGTTCGTGGTGATAGCAGCCCCGACCAACTACGACAGCAAGAAGAACTTCTTTGACTGCAGCGCGGTGGAGAACGTGATAGAGACGGTGCTCAGGGTCAACCCGGAAGCCACCATGGTGATCAAATCGACGATTCCGGTAGGCTACACCGAGTCTGTCAGAAAGAGATACGGCACCGACAGGATATTATTCAGTCCGGAGTTCCTGAGGGAGTCCAAGGCCCTCTACGACAACCTCTATCCGAGCCGCATCATCGTCGGATGTGACGAAAGCAGCAGGAATAAGGCAGAACTTTTCGCCTTGCTCCTGAAGCAGGGGGCCGTCAAGAATGACATCGAGACTCTGTTCATGGGATTCACTGAGGCCGAGGCCGTGAAACTGTTCGCCAACACCTATCTTGCCCTGAGAGTCAGTTACTTCAACGAGCTGGACACATACGCAGAGACCAAGGGACTCGACTCCAGGCAGATCATCGACGGAGTCTGTCTGGACCCGCGCATCGGAACTCACTACAACAACCCATCATTCGGCTATGGAGGATATTGCCTTCCAAAGGACACGAAGCAGCTGCTTGCAAACTTCAACCACGTGCCTCAGAACATGATCTCTGCAATAGTGGAGGCAAACCGCACCCGCAAGGACTTCATAGCAGACAGAGTCCTGGAGATTGCCGGGGCTTACGAAGCCAACAGCGAATGGAACAGGGACAAGGAGCAGGACACCGTCATAGGAATATACCGTATTACGATGAAGAGCAACAGCGACAACTTCCGCCAGAGCTCGATCCAGGGTGTGATGAAGAGGCTCAAGGCGAAAGGAGTCACGCTGATCATCTACGAACCTGCCCTGAATGACGGAGAGACTTTCTTCGGCTCAGAGGTGGTGAACAATCTGGACAGGTTCAAGAAAGAATGCCAGGCCATCATAGCGAACCGGTACGACAAGGTCCTTGATGATGTCGAAGAAAAAGTCTACACCCGCGACATCTTCCGCAGGGACTGATCTCTTTCAAGTCATCGAAGGGAGATACGGACAACATGCAAAAAGCGGAGAATCCACTCAGGAATTCTCCGCTTTTGTAGTCCCAATAGGAATCGAACCTATATTTAAGGTTTAGGAAACCTCCGTTCTATCCGTTGAACTATGGGACCAGGATTCCGCGACCGGGAATGAAGCTACTCAGCGCTCTTCTCGATGATCTGACGTCCTCTGTAGTAGCCGCACTCAGGGCAAACGTGATGATACATCACTGTTGCTCCGCAGTTAGGGCAAGTTGCGAGAGTAGGAACCGCAGCAAAGTCATGGGTTCTTCTCTTGTCTCTTCTCTGCTTTGAGACTTTGTGTTTCGGATGTGCCATAGTTGTATGTTTTTATTTTTATAATTCTCAACTGTTTCCCAGCAAGCTCTTCAGCGAGGCGAAAGGCAACGATGAATCGCTTGACGGCAGCGTCTCTGTGTCGGATTCGGAATTCAGGTACTTCAAGGCGTCCGGATTGCACTCCCCTTCGGGATGCACCCTCTGGACAGGAAGCGAAAGACAGACGTAGTCGTAGACCACCTGGTCCAGGTCGAGATCCGTGTCCGAATCGCTCAGGAAAACTATTTCCCTGTCATCCTCGGAGAGCAGGCCTTCATCCGAAGGCTCCGGACCGAACTTGACACTGAGCTTGAATCCTGTGCTTACCGGAAGGACCAGTTCTTCGAAGCACCTGTCACAAAGGACAGTCACATCTCCCTCAACCGAGCAGTCAACGCCGATGAAACGACCTGACTTTTCAATGGTTGCGGCAACTTCGACCCTGGCGTCCAGAATCTCTGAATTCTCAAAGCTGGCAAAGAACTCTTTCCCGACGCTCCACCGGAATTCCGTCCGGCCTTGCGTCAATCCGTTTAAAGGGACTTTCATTAAGGGATGCAAAGATATGAAAAATTTTCTTTAATTAAAATCTTTTCTCAAAGAGTTTGTTCAACGGACCTATTCGTCATCCGAACTGCCACCGGCGCGCTTGCGGTCCATAGGGTCGAGAAGGATCTTTCTCATTCGCATGAAATGAGGGGTCACCTCGACGAGTTCGTCCTCCCTGATATATTCAAGCATCTCCTCGAGGGACATCTTGATTGCAGGAGGAAGAGCGACCTTCTCGTCAGAGCCGGCGGCACGGACGTTGGTGAGCTTCTTGGTCTTGCAGATGTTGATGTTGAGGTCCCTTTCCCTGGTGTGCTCTCCCACGACCTGTCCGCAGTAGATGTCCTCACCAGGTTCGACGAAGAACTTGCCTCTGTCCAGAAGCTTGTTCATCGAATATGCTATCGAACTGCCGGTCTCGAGGGAGACGAGCGAACCGTTGGTCCTGTTGTCGATCTCACCCTTGAACGGCTGATATTCCTTGAAGCGGTGGGCCATGATGGCCTCTCCCTGGGTTGCGGTAAGAAGGTTGCTCCTGAGTCCCATGAGGCCGCGGGTAGGCATGTCGAAGTTGAGGAGAGTCCTGTCGCCTCTCGGTTCCATGTGGAGAAGGGCACCCTTGCGGCGTGTCGCCAGTTCGATGGCAGTGCCAACGAACTCTTCAGGGACTTCGATGGAGAGGTCCTCGATAGGTTCGCACCTTACTCCGTTGATGGTCTTGTCAAGCACCTTCGGCTGACCGACCTGAAGTTCGAATCCCTCGCGGCGCATCTCTTCGATGAGGACGGACAGGTGAAGGACACCTCGTCCGTAGACGATGAAGGAATCGGCGTTCAGGCCCGGCTTCACCTTGAGGGCCAGGTTCTTCTCAAGTTCTTTGTCAAGACGCTCCCTGATGTGACGGGACGTGACGAACTTTCCGTCCTTTCCGAAGAAAGGAGAGTTGTTGATGGTGAAGAGCATGCTCATCGTAGGCTCGTCGATGGAGATCGGAGGGAGGGCCTCCGGATTGACGAAGTCCGCGATGGTGTCACCAATCTCGAATCCATCGATGCCGACCACGGCACAGATGTCACCGCACTGGACAGAATCGACGTTCACCTTTCCAAGTCCGTCGAAAGTCATGAGCTGCTTGATCTTGTGCTTCTCAATAACGTCATACCTCTTGCAGAGCGAGATCTGGGAGCCGGTGCGGAGCTCGCCGCGGACAATCTTTCCGACAGCGATACGGCCGACGTATGGTGAATATTCAAGAGAGGTCACCTGCATCTGAGGAGTGCCTTGCACCACCTTAGGGGCAGGTATTTCCTCAAGGATTGCGTCAAGAAGAGGAGTGATGTCGGAAGTCGGGTTCTTCCAGTCATCAGACATCCATCCCTGCTTGGCGCTTCCGAATATTGTCCTGAAGTCAAGCTGCTCGTCATTGGCGTCGAGCGAGCACATGAGGTCGAAGACTTCCTCCTGGACCTCGTCCGGACGGCAGTTAGGCTTGTCAACCTTGTTGACGACGACGATAGGCTTCTTGCCGAGCTCCAGGGCCTTTGAAAGGACAAAACGGGTCTGAGGCATGCAGCCTTCGAAAGCGTCCACGAGAAGAAGAACACCGTCCGACATGTTGAGCACACGCTCGACCTCGCCTCCGAAATCGCTGTGGCCAGGAGTATCGATGATGTTGATCTTCACGTCCTTGTAGATGACGGACACGTTCTTCGCAAGGATGGTTATACCTCTTTCCCTTTCGATGTCGTTGTTGTCGAGAATGAGCTGACCGAGATTCTCAGGCTGACGTACAAGGTTCGCCTGATAGATCATCCTGTCGACAAGGGTTGTCTTGCCGTGGTCAACGTGCGCGATGAGCGCAATGTTTCTTATTTCCCTCATATAATATCGTTAAATCCTACAAATTTAACCATATTAACGGAATATGAAAAAAAATACTTACATTGGCAAGTAATAAGAAACCAACCGCATGGAGACAGGACATACTGAAAGTGAGATAAAGGAGACCGTCGAAAGACAGAGAGAGTGGTTCCGCAAAGGAGAGACTCTTCCTGTCAAATGGAGGATCGAGCAGCTTCGGAAGCTCAAGGCATGCGTCAAGGCCCACGAGGAGGAGATCATCAGCGCTCTGCGGAGCGACCTGGGCAGAAGCGCCTTCGAAGCCTTCCTGTGCGACATAGGGCCGTTCATCGTCGAAACCGACGAGACCATCGCCGGACTGCGCCGCTGGGCAAGGCCGGAGAGGCACTTCAGCGGACTGATGTGCTTTCCGAGCACCCTCACCAAGGTCTTCAAGATGCCTTACGGAACGGTTCTGATCATCAGCCCGTTCAATTTTCCGATTCTGCTGACCCTGGGTGTGCTTGTCGCGGCCATCTCCGGAGGCAACACAGCGGTGATCAAGGCCAGCTCCAAATCGCCTGAGTGCACCGCCATCTTGAAAAAGATCATCGAGGAGACCTTCCCTCCTGAATATGTGACCCTGATCGACGGCGGCCACGATGTGGCTGACATGTGCCTGGCACAGAGATTCGACAAGATATTCTACACCGGATCGCCGAAGGTAGGGCGCCATGTGATGGCCGAAGCCGCTAAGAACCTGACTCCCGTGGCGCTTGAACTGGGAGGAGAGACCGGCAACTGGTGCGTCGTCAGAGCAGATGCCGACATCAGGGACACAGCCCGCAAGATAGCCTTCTTCAAGCTCTGCAATGCGGGGCAGATATGTATAGAGATCAATCAGATAGCCGTAGCGGAGGAGATCGCCGGAGAGTTCCTCGAAGCCTTGAAGGCAGAATTCATCAGACAGACCGGCGAGGATGCGACCAAGTCGGAGGACTACCCGAAACTGATCACAGAGGCGGCATACCGGAAATGCAGCGACATGGCCGACGCGTACAGGGACAGGATAGTCTACGGCGGTTTCGGAGACTCGCAGACCCGCCGTTACTCCCCTACCATCATCTACCCGGTCGACCGTGACGAAGACATTGTCCGTCAAGAGCTTTTCTGTCCGCTGCTCCCGATAGTCCCGTTCAAGGACTCAGAAATCGACTCATTGATGAATATGATCGCAGAGAGGGAGCATCCTCTGGCGATGTACATATTCACGAACGACAGGAAGTGGGCGGAGAAGACGATGAGCAGCCAGCAGTTCGGAGGAGGCTGCATCAACGAGGTCTGCATCCATCTGATGGTCAAGGGTGTGCCTTTCGGAGGCACTGGTCATTCCGGCATGGGAGCCTACCACGGAGTCTGGGGATTCAGGGAATTCACTCACCCTCAGACAGTTCTGTACGGAAGAACAAAGTTCAACCTCTCCCTCAGGGAGCGTCCTTACTCCGGCAAGGAAGGAATGAAGAAGCTGACATTCCTCAAGAAATTCATGTAGCGGCAGGCCGCTCCTATCTGAACGTCAGAGTGAACTCGGTGGACTGAGCATCACTCCTTGTCAGGTCGAGCATGCCGTTGTGCGCGCGCATTATCTGACGCGAAAGACTCAGTCCGATTCCTGAGCCGCTGCGCTTTGTGGTGAAGAAAGGTATGAATATCTGCTCCTGGGCCTCAGGAGTGATAGGCATGCCGTCATTTGAGACCTTGATGACGGTCTGTTCATCGGTGTCTATGCCCGCCGAAATGCGGATGTTCTTCGCTCCCGCCTGGACAGCATTGATTATGAGATTGATCAGAATACGGCTGATCTGCGGCTCATCAGCATAGATCAGGATGTCTTCTGAAGTAGCTGAATATGTGCAGGTCGTCCCGGTGTCCGAACATTGTTCGCGGGTGAGGTCAATGACCTTCCGCACAAGGTCGTCCACCATGAGTCCCTTCCTTACCGGCCTGGCCACTCCGGCAAGTTCACGGTAGGATTCGACAAACCTTATCAGGTCCTTGGAAGAGGAAGAAATCGTCTCCAGCCCGGCTTTCACATCCATCTCCCGCTGTTCTTCAGGGATGTCGATGTAATGGCTCAACGCATCGCTCAAGGATGCTATCGGGCTGACAGTGTTCATGATCTCGTGGGTCAGCACGCGGATGAGTTTGGTCCACGACTCCTGTTCGTTCTGCTGGCGGCGGCGTTCCACTATCCACTTGATGCGGTTCAGAGTCTTGTTGAACTTGCCGTCCTCGGTGAAGCGGAAGTTATATTCACCGTCCTCGAAGGCGTCGAGCATGTACTCAAGTTTCCTGCGGTCCTTCTCATGGACACAGACGGCAGTGATGACAGCCGTCAGCAGGATGGCGGCAGCAACTGTCAGTATGATTCCCCAGACCGGCATCAGATGTCGTATTTCTTCAGTTTGCTGTAGAGTGTCGGACGGCTGATGCCCAGTTCCTTGGCCACCATCGTAAGGTTGCCGTTGCAGCGGGCCATAGTGTCACGAATGGCGCGTTCCTCAACCTCATCGAGAGTCTGCTTCGGAGCTGTCTTTGCGGCAGCCTTCTTCTCAAGCGAGAGGTCCTCAGCCCTCAGGCTGCTGCCTTCCGAGAGAATCACCGCCTTCTCTATGACATTCTGCAGTTCGCGGACATTGCCGCTCCACTGGTGGGATTCAAGCATTCCGGCCGCCTCCCGGCTGATGCTCCTGACGCAGCGACGGTACTTTTCCGAATATGCAGCAAGGAAGCGCCCGGCAAGAGGCAGGATATCTTCCCTGCGCTCGCGGAGTGCAGGAAGTGCGACATGCATCGTGTTTATGCGGTAGTACAGATCCTCGCGGAAGCGACCTTCCGCGACCATCTTCTCAAGGTCCATGTTGGTGGCGCAGATGAGACGGATGTTGATTGGTATCTGCTTCTCCGACCCCACCCGTGTTACGGTGCGGTTCTGAAGCACCCGCAGGAGCTTCGCCTGCAGATGAAGAGGGATGTTGCCGATCTCGTCAAGGAACAGAGTGCCGCCGTCTGCCTGCTCGAACTTGCCGGCATGGTCAGCATGAGCGTCGGTGAAAGCACCCTTCACATGGCCGAAGAGCTCGCTCTCAAAAAGGGATTCGGTGATTGCGCCGGCATCCACACAGGCCATCGGCCTGTCCTTGCGGTTGCTGAGAGAATGAATCTCGCAGGCGAGAAGGTCCGTGCCGGTTCCGTTCTCGCCGGTGATGAGCACCGTGGCATCGGTAGGAGCGAGTTTCTCGACCGTACGACGAATCTGCTGCATGGCTGCCGTTTCACCCCAGTACATATTGCTTGCCGGCAGTGTCTCAGCCTTCTTCGCGTCCTTCGCTGATGCTTCATACGCAGCCGTAAGTGTCGAAATCAGCTTCTCGTTGTCCCACGGTTTCACTATGAAGTCAAACGCTCCCCTCTTCATGCCCTCCACAGCGAGAGCTATGTCAGCATACGCCGTGAAAAGCACTGTCTGGACTTCCGGGTACATATTCTTAAGCTCCCCTGTCCAATACAGGCCTTCATTTCCGGTGTTGATGTCCGTGTAGAAGTTCATGTCCAGAAGGACGACATCCGGCCGGAAGGTCTCCATGGTGGTCACCAGGTTCTTAGGGGACGCGATGATCTCCACCTGCGCGAAGTGCGCGGGCAGGAGTATCTTCAGGGCATTGCGAATCCCCTGGTTGTCATCGACTACGAGTATCTTTCCTTTCTTCATCAGATTAAGAGGAATGGTGTACAAAGATACAACATTCAATCTTTATCCACCCTCCCGTGTCATCTTTTCTAGAACATGGCCCTTTAAAGTTCGTTTTTCACGTCGGATACTATCTTTCCGTCGAAGAGGTCTATGGTTCTCTGGGCGCGGGCGGCGTCTTTCTGGGAGTGGGTCACCATGACGATTGTAGAGCCCTCCGCATTGAGTTCCTGAAGGAGATCCATCACCTCCTTGCCGTTCTTTGAGTCAAGGTTTCCGGTAGGCTCATCGGCGAGGATCAGCTTTGGGTTTGCCACACAGGCACGTGCTATTGCCACACGCTGCTGCTGACCGCCTGAGAGCTGCTGAGGGAAGTGCTTTGCACGGTGGCTGATGTTCATGCGC
>JAKSJH010000159.1 GCA_024398315.1 Bacteroidales bacterium | reverse complement strand
GCGGCGACGCCGCCGAATCCGACGGACCATGCCGAGACGATGGTGCCGTCGGCGAGCTTCTCCTGGACGAAGTTCCAGTTCCTCTTGAGCTGCTCTGTGTCAGGCATCCTGTTCATCAGAGGAGTGTGCTTGACGAGGTAGAGCCTGTCGTTCTCCCACTTGAACTCAGGGGAGATGACCTTGCCGGCCTTGACAGGAGTGATACCGAATGCTATGAGGGTAGGCGGGACATGGATAGGTCCCTTCTCTGTCTCGAACGATCCGCTCATCGAATCCTTTCCTCCGATCGATGCGAGACCGAACTCGTTCTGCATCTTGAGGGCTCCGAGGAGGGCGGCTGCAGGCTTGCCCCAGGTCTTAGGGTCGGATGTCATCCTCTCGAAGTACTCCTGGCATGAGAACCTCATGGTCTCCCAGTGACCGCCGGCTGCGACGATCTTGGTGCAGGCCTCGATGAATGAATATGCTGCTCCATGGTAAGGGCTCCAGTCGCAGAGGTCCGGGTTGAAGCCGAATGCCATCATGCTGGCGGTGTCGGTGTAGCCGTCTGTAGGAAGCTTCTGGACAGAGACCTGGGTCTCGGTTGTCTGGAGCTCACCTCCGAATGGCATGAGGACGGTAGAGCGTCCGATGGTTGAGTCGAACATCTCGATGAGTCCCTTCTGGCTGGTGACGTTAGGGTCCTGCATGTTGGAGAACATCTTCTCCTTGAGTGACTTGCCTGGAACGTCACGGTAGAATGGGTCGGTTCCGTCGACAGCTCCGATCGTGGCCTTTGCATAGTGCCTTGCACCTGCGCTGTCGATGAAGCTGCGCTTGAGGTCGGCAACGAGCTGGCCGTTGTTGAACATCCTCATCCTCTGGGTGTCGGTCACATCGGCGACATGGATGACCTCGATGTTCTCCTCGTGGCAATATTCCTTGAACTTCTCTGCATCCTTGGCCTCGACGACGACAGACATTCTCTCCTGTGACTCGCTGATCGCAAGCTCGGTCGAGTTCATGCCGCTGTACTTGACGCGTACCCTGTCGAGGTAGATGTCCAGGCCGTCGGTGAGCTCACCGATTGCAACGCTGACTCCACCTGCTCCGAAGTCGTTGGACTTCTTGATGAGGGAAGTGACCTCAGGCCTTCTGAAAAGCCTCTCGAGCTTCCTCTCCTCAGGTGCGTTACCCTTCTGTACCTCGCTTCCGCAAGATTCGAGGGACTCCTCTGTGTGCTCCTTCGATGAACCTGTCGCTCCTCCGATGCCGTCACGTCCGGTACGTCCGCCGAACATGAGGACTACGTCTCCCGGAACCGGTGTGTCACGCCTTACATGGTCTGCCTTGACTGCTCCCACGACAGCGCCGACCTCAAGTCTCTTGGCGGTGTAGCCGTCATGGTAGATTTCCCTGACGTGGGTGGTTGCGAGGCCGATCTGGTTTCCGTAGCTGGAATAGCCATGTGCGGCCTTCTTTGTGATGACCTTCTGAGGAAGCTTGCCGGGGATGGTCTCGGCGACAGGCTTGTAGATGTCGCCGGCGCCGGTGACTCTCATTGCCTGGTAGACATATGAACGTCCTGACAATGGGTCGCGGATCGCGCCGCCGAGGCAGGTTGCCGCGCCTCCGAAAGGCTCGATCTCGGTAGGGTGGTTATGTGTCTCGTTCTTGAACATGAGGAGCCACTTCTCAGTCACTCCGTCCACGTCCACGTCGATGAATATGCTGCATGCGTTGTTCTCCTCGCTGACTTCCATGTCGTCAAGCTTGCCTTCCTTGCGGAGGTAGCGCGCGCCGATCGTGGCCATGTCCATGAGGTTCAGTCCCTTCTGCTCCCTGCCAAGGTCCTTGCGCAGCTTGAGGTAGAGGTTCAGGGTGCCGTCGATGTCCTCCTTGATGAACGAGTCCTCGACGTTGAGGTCCTCGAGCTCGGTGGTGAAGGTCGTGTGGCGGCAGTGGTCGCTCCAGTAGGTGTCGAGGATGCGGAGTTCGGTCTCGTTAGGGTCGCGTCCTCCCTCGGTGAAGTAGTTGATGACTTCCTGGAGGTCGGCCTCGCTCATTGCGAGTCCCATCTTCCTGCGGTAGTCCTTGAGCTCCTCCGGCTTCATTGCGATGAAACCGTCGAGGACCGGAACCGGCTTGACTGCTGCGTGCTCGGTGTCCGTGAGCTTGCTCAGGTCCTTGGTCCTGGACTCGACCGGGTTGATGTAGTAGTGGCGGATGCTTTCGAGCACTTCCTCCGAGGCGTCGCTGTCGACGATCAGGAGCTTCGAGCTCTTGATGCTGATCTTGGCGCTAGGGTCGATGAGGTGGACGCAGTCCACAGCCGAAGCTGCTCTCTGGTCGAACTGTCCCGGAAGGAACTCGACTGCGATGTATTTCTTTCCATCGAGATCGATGGAGTCGGTGACAGAGTCGGTCACGGTCTCTCCGAACACGCTGTAGCGGCTCTTTTCAAGAAGCTCCGGGGTGAAGCCGAAGAGGTCGTAGACGTTCAGCAGCCTGAGGCTCTTGAGCTTGAGCTGCAGATTTTCATTGAGTTCTCCTCTGAGGCTTTCAGCCTCAACTCTGAATTCAGGGTATTTTTCGACAAAAATGCGATAATCAGCCATCTGTAGGTTCTATTTTATCTTACAAAGATAACCTATAATGGAAACATTTCCAAGGGTGCGGAATGCATCGGTTTGCATCACCGGGAAAAATGACTACCTTTGTCAGACTGACAGTCAGCACGATTGCAATCAATCAATTAACAATACAAACTCAGTTATGAATTCCAATTCAATCCTCTGCGCCATCCTCGGCGCAGCAGCAATCTTCGCTTCTTGCAAGAAGGAAGAAGTCTACACCATCAAGGTGACCCCTGAAACAGCAACCGTTTACACTGACGAAACACTCCCTAAGCTCGCAGTTTCTTCAGACCCTGCAACCGCTCTCGAGGGAAAGACCATTGAATATGTATCCTCAGCAGCAGACGTCATCACAGTGGCACCTGACGGAACACTCGCATTCGCAGTCAAGGACGTCGAGCAGGACCAGAATGTCACTATCACCGTCACTGTCGGCAAGGAAGTCGCAACGAGCGTGATCACCGTCAAGGCTCAGATCGGCCGCTATGAGGTTCTTTCAATCAAGGGAACCGGCCTCCAGATTCTTGACAGGAACGTAGGTGCGAAGTCAAAGGACGAAATCGGAAACTACTATCAGTGGGGCAAGAACGAGCCGGTCGCTGCAAATGCCGAGACCGCCGTCAACGCCAACTACAGCGCTGACTGGTCGGCTACAGCCGCAGGCATCGTTGACTGGACCAAGCCTGAGAACACTCCTTGCCCTAAGGGTTGGAGAATCCCTGACGGAGACGACATGAAGGCTCTCGACGCGGTTCTCGAGAACATCGCTCTCTGGGACTGGGACATGTGCTCAAAGCAGGAATATCTTGATGCATGCGACGCTCTTGACAGCATGGGTCTCATCCCTACCGGCAAGTTCCAGGCAGGCAAGGACGGCAAGTATCTTGCTTCCGCTTCATACTTCTGGTCTTCATTCGTTGATTCGGAAAAGGGCACCGTAGGAATGTTCGAGAACAACCTCTTCCCTCTCTACAGCAAGAAGGCCACCTACGACATGGCAGTTCCTGTACGTTGCGTGAAGTAACGACGTGAGGAGACTCCTCCCATTGATCATACTGTTGCTCGGTGCAGCGGCCTCAGTCAGAGCCGCGGCACCGGGCAAATATGATATACGTGTCTGCATAACCGAAAAGGCCGGGGGAGCCCCTGTGCCTGGAGTCGTGACCGGAATCGCCGACTGCGGCATATGGGCTGTCTCCGATGCCAACGGTGAGGCTGTTCTGCGCGGTGTTCCGAAAGGGAAGTGGAAGATCCATTCCGCGATGATCGGAATGCTTGACAGCGATGTCGAGATCAGCATCGTCAAAGAGGCCCCCGGAATCATACGCATCGAGATGGTAGAGGCCAGCTTCCACATTGACGAAGTCACGGTCACCGCCAGGTCCTCGGCGGTAGGAGCCTCGACAGCATCATCCATTTCAAGGGCGGCGATAGACCATCTGCAGGCGACCTCCCTGGGAGACATCATGCAGCTCCTTCCGGGGCAGCTTTCCGTCAATCCTACCATGACTTCGGCCACCAAGGCTTCCCTCCGATCAGTCGGAGCTGATGCCAGCCTGGGTACGTCAGTCATCGTCAATGGCGCGCCTGTGTCCAACAACGCCAACCTACAGGTTGGAAACACAGCTGTGGACGGGACGCTGACGACCGGCTATTCTTCAACGGCTGGTTCAGGCGTCGATCTCAGGCAGATTTCAGTCGACAACGTTGAGTCTGTCGAAGTCATCCGAGGCATTCCGTCGGTCGAGTATGGAGACCTGACTTCCGGAGTCATCATCGTCAATCCGAAGGCCGGAGCGTTTCCGTTCCAGGTGCGTACGAAAGTCAATCCGACACTCACGCAGGCGTCCATGAGCAAGGGATTCGCCTTGGGTGAGAAGGGTGGGGCAATCAGTGCTGACGTGGACTATGCGTCATCCCTCGCGGATGAGCGGCGTCCTTTCCAGCAGTACCGCAGGATTACGTCGAACCTGCTGTATTCCAAGACCTTCCGTGACAATATCAGACTTACTTCTGGAGCCGGTTTCTACACTGACCTTGATGCACAGAAGCTTGACCCGTCCGATGCGCGTTACCAAAGGGAGAGATCTTCCCGGAACACGGGCTTCAAATTCAATTCGAATCTCAGCTGGCAGATAGACGGCGGCTTCTTCAAGTCGTTGAAAGCAAGTGCTTCGCTGAATTATGCCGAGCAGACCGGCTACACCCAGGAGATCAAAGGGAACTTCGGCTACATGGTCACTTCCGCCATGAAGGACGGTACCGTGGCCGCGAACGTCTCCGCCCCTGTCCTGGACGTCAGCGGCAATGAAATCACCAACACCTCGCAGCCTGGATATTCAGCTTCCACCAACATCCTTCCGTACGAGTTCCTTACGAAGATGACCACTTACGGCCGTCCTCTGAACGTGTTCGCGAAGGTGTCTTCCAACATGCTCGCCGAGTTCTGGGGAATATCCAACAGAATCGTCGCCGGAGTCGACTGGAAGACTGACGTCAACTTCGGAAGAGGAAAGGTTTTTGACCCTCTGATGCCGCCTTCGGACGGTCTCAGGATGCGTTCCTACACTGAAATCCCTGCTTTGAACCAGCTCTCCGCATATTCGGAGGACAACATCACGAAGTCAATTCTCGGAAGGGATCTGAAGGTGCAGGCAGGTCTTCGCTGTGACCTCATCCAGCCTGGTCGCGAGGACTTCCGTCTGGCGCTGTCGCCTCGTTTCAACGCTTCGTATGAGGTCGTGCCGAAGGTGCTTACGCTCCGTGGCGGATGGGGCGTCACCTCCAAGGCTCCGCCTCTTGTCTTCCTCTATCCTGACAAGGCTTATTACGATTTCGTGAACTACAGCAACATCGGAAAGACCGGGACAGATGCTTCCAACACCCTCAGCGTGCTGACCACCAAGGTGTTCGAGACCTCAAACAGCAATCTCCGGATAGCAAGGAACACCAAGAGCGAGCTTGGGTTCGCCTTCGAATTCAAGGGCATGAAGCTTTCCATGACCTCTTTCCACGAAAACCTCAAGGATGGCTACACATTCGGCACCGACATGGGCAGCTTCCATCTTTTCGAGCTCAAGAAATATGACGGAATCGACCAGGCGGGGACCATCCCTCTCCTGAAGTACCGTGAATCAACCAATGTCGTCATCTGCTACAAGAGACCGCAGAACAGCGTCCTTAATGATTCGAAGGGACTTGAGTTTGATTTCGATTTCGGCCGCATCAAGGCCATAAACACCTCTTTCGTGCTCTC
>JAKSJH010000158.1 GCA_024398315.1 Bacteroidales bacterium | reverse complement strand
TCGACCTCCGGCGTGACAGGCCGGCATTCTAACCAAGCTGAACTACCGCACCATTTCTGGTGGCTTGCAAGGGGGTTGCCCTCAAAAGCGATGCAAAGATAGGCATATTTCCCGAACCTGCAAATTTATTTTTGTCTTTTTTGTGTTTTACCTGCAAAATTCGAATCTGCGAAATCAAGCATCCATTTCCAGTCGATTGCCGAAATGCCGTGCAGAAGGTCCCGGCGGACATATCCGAGATGAGGTCCGATGGCCTCGGTGGAATATTCAGAAGGCCACTCCTGAGAGCCCAGGCCGCCCCTCTTCAGCTTTTTCCAGACAGGCTCGGCGGCCTTGAGGGACAGGAACTCCCCCTTCGTGTCGAACCACTGTTCCCCGAAGCCCTCGACAAGCAGAGCGCGAGGGGCGATGCATGAGACGAGAAGATGCTGGTCGAACGGCATGGTGTCCGTCTTCCCGGCATATTTGTCATAGGCTCGGCAGTACCAGTGACGATAGGAATAGACTTCCGTGGCGATGTTCTCGCCGAAGTTGCGCTTGGCGAGAGGAACTCCGCCGCCACCGGTCTGGTTCAGGACCACAACAGGGAAACGCTCATCATAGGCTCCGGCCAGCATGGCGGCCTTGCCGAGCCTCGAAGATCCTGTCAGAACCACACGGGACTCGTCGAGCTGAGGATCCCGGCAGATCATGTCCATCCCCCTCATCAGAGCCCATGCCCAAGCCATGATTGCTGTCGTGTTGTCATCACGGGAGGGATCACGAGGCCCCCAGAGATCGAATATTCCGGTATAGGCGAACCCGTCCTGGAGAGCCTCACCGCTTTCGTCGCGGGTGAGGGGGTCCGGATCAGGAGAAATATCTGCGTAACAAGCTGTTATGAAAGCATAGCCACGAGCCAGCACGGTTGAGACCGGATAGGTTGTCCGGTAATTGTCGCCCACATGGAAGCCCCGCGTCTTTTCGGTCGCGTGATTGTCCACATAGCCGTCTGCAGGGTTGTTGGTGTGCATCCATCCCTCGCAGACCAGAACCTCGGGATCGTCAAGGATCGTCTGGTTGCCGTTATAGTTGAGAAGCATGACAGCCGGAGCAGGTCCCTTGACCTGGTTCGGAGTCACCACAAGCCAGTCGATCTTCGGCCCGGTCCTGTCCTCACGGAACCACATCCTGATCTGACGGCGGGTACCGAAGCCACATATTGTCTGACCTTCCTCAAGGGTCTCCAGGTATATTCCAGATGGTTCTGGCAGCCGGCCGAACATCTCACGCTGGAAGATATCAAGGATTTCCTGACGTCTGAGCCGCCAGTCAGCGGCATTGCGCACCTTCGAACCGTCCACGAAGCGGAGAGGGTCTTCCAATGAATATTCACCCACGAGAGACTCGTCATAGTTGACGGTGGAATGAGGATCCTGGGCGGACAGGAACGCGGCTGCGGAAAAGACAGCGATGACAGAGATGATAAATTTCTTCATGGCATCAAACGATGGAAAAACAAAGTCAATGGCACACCAAGTAAAATTTTTTGGGCATCACCAAGTTAAGCAATTATTCCGGAATCCCGTCAAAATTTACTATATTGTCAAAAATGATTACAAAAAAATGAAAAGATTCCTCTCAATCATTGTCCTGTTCGCACTGAGCCTGTCAGCGATGGCCCAGTCAGGGAACTTCCCCCTCCCACAGAAACCTGACACACTCAGGATCCTCGCCATCGGCAACAGTTTCTCGGACGACGGCACTGAATATGTCCCATCTCTTCTGGAAGCGGCCGGTATCCACAATGTCATCATCGCCCGTCTCTACATCGGAGGCTGCTCGCTTGAAAGGCACTGCAAGCAGTACGAATCTGACGGAAAGGACTATCAGTACTACAAGTCCGGCTCCGACAACAGATGGAACGCAACAATGGGCACGACAATCACTTACGGCCTCGAAGACGAACCGTGGGACATCATCACGATCCAGCAGGCGTCAGGATATTCAGGAAAGTACGAAACAATCGGTCCATGGGCTGACAGACTCATAAAGATCATCAGACAGAACTGCTCCAATCCTGAAGCGGCGATAGTCTGGCACCAGACATGGGCCTATGCCAGGAACTCGAACCACCAGCATTTCGTTTTCTATGACAATGACCAGAAGACAATGTATGACGCCATCCAGGACTGCATCGACAAGGTCTGCGAGGAACAGGACATCCACACAGTGATTCCATGCGGTCCTGCGGTCCAGATAGCCAGAGGCACCAGCCTCAACAACATCGGCGAAGTTCCCCAGGACTGCAAGGTCTATGACATCACCCGCGACGGCTTCCACATGAGCCGCCAGTACGGCCGCTACCTCGTGGCCTGCACATGGTTCGAAACTCTTATCAAGCCGACCCTAGGCAAGAGTGTCAAGGGCAACAGCTACACCCTGAAAGACACCGAACACAGGATCAGCGCCAAGGATGCGAAGCTTTGTCAGAAGGTCGCCGCGAAGGCGGTCAAGGAATATGCTAACAAGTAAACAAAGAATATGGCAGACGAAAAGATCATCTTCTCGATGTGCGGAGTCGGAAAGACTCTCCCGCACAACAACAAAGTAATCCTCAAGGACATCTACCTTTCTTTCTTCTACGGAGCGAAGATCGGCATCATCGGTCTCAACGGTTCCGGAAAGTCCACACTGATGAAGATCATCGCAGGCGTGGAGAAATCCTACCAGGGTGAAGTCGTGTGGGCCCCGGGATATTCAGTGGGCTACCTCGAGCAGGAGCCGCAGATGGACCCGGAAAAAACCGTCCTTGAAGTCGTCCAGGAAGGAGTCCAGGAAGTGATGGACCTTCTAAATGAATATAACGAGATCTCCGCGAAGTTCCTCGAGCCTATGGATGACGACACTATGAACAATCTCATCATCAGGCAGGGAGAACTCGCTGAGAGGATCGACCAGTGCGACGGCTGGGAGATCGATTCCAAGCTTGAAAGGGCCATGGACGCGCTCCAGTGCCCTCCTCCGGACCAGAAGGTCGCCGTTCTCTCCGGTGGAGAGAGAAGAAGGGTCGCACTATGCCGCCTGCTTCTCAAGCAGCCGGACGTACTTCTCCTCGACGAGCCTACCAACCACCTCGACACCGAAAGCATCCAGTGGCTGGAAGCGCATCTGAAGCAGTACAAGGGAACCGTCATCGCAGTCACCCATGACCGCTACTTCCTCGACAACGTGGCCGGATGGATTCTCGAACTTGACCGTGGCGAAGGCATCCCTTGGAAGGGCAACTACAGTTCATGGCTGGACCAGAAGACAAAGAGGCTCGCCATGGAGGAGAAAGTCGAAAGCAAGCGCCGCAAGACTCTCGAAAGGGAGCTTGAATGGGTCAGGATGGCCCCGAAGGCCCGTCAGGCCAAGCAGAAGGCACGTCTCGGAGCCTACGAGAAGATGGCAGCTTCAGATGTCAAGGAGAAGGAGGCCAACCTTGAGATCTACATCCCGAACGGACCTCACCTCGGCAACAAGGTGATCGAATTCCACAACGTCAGCAAGGCCTACGGAGACAAGCTGCTCTACGAGAACCTCGACTTCGTCCTGCCTCCTGCAGGAATCGTAGGAGTCATCGGTCCGAACGGAGCAGGAAAGACTACCCTGTTCAGACTGATCATGGGCATCGACAAGCCGGACAGCGGCGAGATCGTCATCGGCGAGACCGCGAAGATCGCCTATGTGGACCAGCAGCACAAGAGCATCGACCCGGACAAGACCGTCTACGAAACCATTGCCGGTAATTCAGAATGGGTGCGTCTCGGCAACAGGGACATCAACGCCAGAGCTTGGGTCTCACGCTTCAATTTCAGCGGTGCGGACCAGGAGAAACTCTGCGGAGTGCTCTCCGGTGGTGAAAGGAACAGGCTTCATCTCGCCCTGACTCTGAAGGACGAGGGAAATGTCCTCCTCCTCGACGAGCCTACCAACGACGTGGACGTCAACACAATCAGAGCCCTTGAGGAAGGCCTCGAGAACTTCGCCGGATGCGCCGTGGTCGTCAGCCATGACAGGTGGTTCCTGGACAGGATCGCCACCCACATCCTCGCCTTCGAAGGCGACTCGCAGGTCTACTTCTTCGAGGGCAACTACCAGGAGTACGAAGAAAACAAGAAACGGCGTCTGGGCAATGTAGACCCGAAGCCGTTCAAGTACAAGAAACTGATGTAGAGCGGTCTGTCCAGGGACAGACCTGGATGTCATCACCAGATTGCTGTTACTGAGAGTGGCGGGACAATGATCCTGCCATTCTTTGTTTTCTGCTTCTTAGCGTCAGGACTTGTCCTGTAGCGCTTTCCTGCAAGTTCCGGCGAACTGATTGTCTGCTCTGTCTTCTGCCAGTTGACAACAAAGGTGCAGGTCTTCCTGCCTGCCTTGTAGGCAAATGACGGAACAGTTGGGACCGGCAGGTCTCCATTCGCCCTTGTGCGGATGGAGGTTTTACCGCATTCGAATTCCAAAGGCCTGACCGCCTTGCCGAACTGAAGGAATTCAGGGAAGCGCTTTCTCCACGCGTTCAATGTCTTGATGAAAGCGAGAGATTCTTCAGTGTCCGGCTGGTATTCCTCAGAGAAATCGCGCTGTCCCCATGCCCACTGGATCTTTCCTTCGTCATTGATCACTATGGTCAGCACATCTCCTGCCAGGAAGGAATATGCCAGCCTGTAAAGGTAGTTGTCCCTGGAGGCTCTGCAGTCTATAATGTCGTCACCGCAGACATTGTTGCCCATGAAATTGTTGACATATTCATGATAGATGTATGAATACAGCGGGACGGGCCTGCCGAAAGCGAAGTTCAGGCCTGTGCGGTTGTCAGAGAAGAGCAGATTCGGGACAAACACCTCCGCTGCAGCGCTTTCGCAACCCAGGACGACACCTGGATTCTCATCCTGGATGCTTTTGTAAAGGGCGTTGGCCGCCTCGCTCTCCCATTTCCCCGGCACGCATGGGTGACCATGGTCACGTGAGTAGCACATGTAAGGAGTTCCGCCATGGTTCTGGTCCATCATCTGGACATAGTCGATGCCGGAGGCTGCAATCTTTCCGGCCTCTTCTTTCAGCACTTCCGCGGTGAATTCCTGAGAAGGGCACATGTCATAGCCGCTGCGCTGGCCTGTACAGATCTTGGAGAGAGGCAGATCGCCTTTCGGAGACCTGCACATGACTGATTCAAGATGCCCGGCCACAAAGTCATCATTCCTGTCGTAGTCGTCCACAACATTGCTTTTCTGGGTCCAGCCCATGCCGCTGCAGTAGACGCCGACCGAATTGCCTCTGTAATGCATCTCGGTCACAAAATCCTTCAAAGCGTCTTCACCACCGTACGGCGGCCAGACATAAGGAGGAGCCCATGGTGCAGTACCCTCCCAGTGCATCAGAAGTGCCATCAGTGGAGAATCCGTCTTTTGGGAGAACTCATCCACAATCGGCAGAGCATTCGCATAAGGGAAAAGTTTGTTGGGATCCATCACATCCATGTCATGGTGCCCCCGGACGCAATATGTCAGGACCACGAACGGACTCTTGTACCAGTCCGGAAGGTCCTTTCTGTCCTTCAGCCGGGTGTGGCCGTCATGGTTCTTTTCAAAGTATGACTCGTAGATGTCCGCGGCACTCTGCCAATCGCCCTCGAAACTTCCCAGCACCGTTTCCCAGCGGGAGGAATAGTCCCCTGCCACGACTCCCGGGTACAACCTGTTGATCAGACGGATCTTCTGTCCGGATTCCTGGAAATCTATGTGCCTGGTGTTGTTATCAGGATCATGAGCACCCAGATAGACACCGCCTTCATTACTGACCTGGGCAAGGAAAGGTGTGGAGACCATTCCCGGATACATTCCGTAATTGC
>JAKSJH010000157.1 GCA_024398315.1 Bacteroidales bacterium | reverse complement strand
GTGAATTTTGTGTGATATGAACAAGATAATATTCAGTCCATTCTATGATCAGGCGACATACAGCCGCTCAAGCGGCAGTGTTGTCTGTGGAGACCGTGTAGTCGGCATCCGCGGTCTTCTTTCCGAACTGGAGCTTCGCGCCGGAATGACACATTCCGATGTCTCTTCCTTTGACAGGCTGATCGCGTACTACCGCGCAGTAAGGAAGGTGCTGTCCGACAAGAGCGGAAGAAAGCCTTTCTATGCCGATTCATTCGAGAAGGATGACCTCAGCGTGACCGGAGAACTCCTCAGATGGAGGGATGCTCTCGTGATGAGCGGATGGAACGGCAGCGTCAGCGACCCGTCTTCTGCACTTGCATACAAGTTCAACGACCTTGCACAGGTGGAGAAGTACTTCAGTGCGAAGGGATCAGCTGACAGGTGGCATGACCTTCTTTCCGAATCAGGCTATCTTGCAGGGACCCATATCGACGTATGCGTTCCGCGCGAATCCCTTGACAGGGTCATCATCGACGTACTGGAGAAGAGCGGCGCCACGATGTCGTTCGTGGATACCTTGGAAGGATCACGCCTGAACCTCATGGCATCATTGAGCGTGCTTCAGGTAAGGAACCGTGTGGATGCCTACAGATACGCTGCGGGCATCACTCCAGAAGATGGACTTCTCGTATCCAATGCCGACAACAAGGCTCTGAACGACGTGTTCAGGGCACATGACCTGCCACTTGCCAGCGCGGACTATACCGAAAGCAATCCTCTCACCATCCAGCTGTTCAAGCTCGGTTTCGGCCTATATCGCAAGGACGTTGACATCAGGACGCTCATCAGTTATCTCCAGGTTCCGTTCAGTCCTGTTCAGTTCGGACTGAGAAGGATGCTCCTCAGGCATCTCCTCCGCACTGGCGGTATGGGAGAAGGCTGGGATGAGATACTGTCCAGGAGCGAGGAGACCTGTCCGGAGCTCAGGATGGTCGGCAAGTGCGGCGAAAGCATCCCACGTAGGGACCTGCTCCAGTACGCTGAATATCTTGGAACATGGGCATCCGATTTCGCGCAGCAGCTCATCATCACGGGAAAGCACGGTGACATCGTCGAGCAGATGCAGGCTCTGTCACAGATGTGCGATGCCATCGGTGTGGTCCTCGGAGAATCAGACGAGGACGTGACCGTGGAACGTCTCAAGAAATGGGTTGACGGCCTCTATACCTCCTGCAGCTTCAGCGCAGAAAGGGCGCAGGCCGGTTCACTTGACATAATCTCTGATCCGAAGGCGATAGTCGACGGCCCTGAAAGGCTCGTTTGGCTGGACTGCAACGCCGGTGCAAGACAGAGATATCCTCTGTACTTCCTTTCAAACGCCGAGATAGGCTGGTTATTGTCAAAGGGAGTAAGTCCAGTGGATGAAGAGGATTTCGCAAGGGCTGCGAGCATTGCCCTCAGGATGGCGCTCGGCAAGGTCAGCGGAGAGATTGTGCTTGTCATCTCGCAGAAGGCCTACGGAAGCAGATGCGACGAGCATCCCGTATTCACGGAGATCAAGGCACGCAAGCTTCCATATGCGGATATCACAGACCCTCAGATGCCGGAAGGCACGGCAAGGCCTGTATCCCATCTCAGCGAACCTGAAGCGGAATTGACGCTTCGTGAAGGAATCAAGGTCCCTGAGCGTGAGAATGGCGAAAGCTACTCAAGTGTCGACACCATGATTCAGAGACCTGTAGACTACGTTCTTGACTACATAGTCGGTCTGAGGGAGGTAGATATGGGACAGGTTGCCGATCTGGCCATCATCAAGGGAAACGTTGCCCATGCCGTCATCGGCGAGTGCGCGAGACGTCTTCGTGACGGACGCATCAAGGAATTGCGCAAGGACGACATCCTTGGCATCATAGACACATATTGCCGTGAGATGGGACAGCTCCTGTACAACGACAGGATGCAGTACGGCTCCTTCAAGCTGAAGCTGGTGCAGAGCGTCACCACACTCCTCAAGATGATCATCGACCACAAGCTTATGGTTGTCGGCGACGAGATACCTCTCGATGTCGTCCTTCCTCCTGTAGCCGAGGGGAAGACGATCGGACATTTCAATGCGAGGATCGACCTGCTCCTCAAGGACAGGAACGGCGACTTCGTCATAATCGATATGAAATGGAGCGAATCACGCAGATACAAGGAGAAGGTCAGCTCGCAGACTCACCTTCAGCTTGTCCTCTACGCCAAGGCGCTTGAGGCAGCATACCCGGGCAAGCATGTGCTTGGATCTGCATATTACGTGATTCCACAGTACAAGCTGGAGACAAATGACGAATACTTCGCATCCTGGGACCGCAGCTCATGTGATTTCATACCTGTGGAAGAGAGGGCGAACGTATACGTGGAAGCCGTGAATTCATATTGCTTCAGAAAGGCTCAGATAGAGAAAGGCCTGCTGGAGAATGCAGAGCTGAAGCCTTTCGAAGGAAGCAACCTCGAGTATATGAACGCCATCGAGGATGGAGAGGAACTGTATCCACTTGATCCGGACTGGCAGGATTCCGCGCTCAAGGCAGAAGCCTACGGATCCAAGAACTACGTATTAAAGGGAAGATGTCTATGAGAAACATACACTACATCAATGCCGGAGCGGGCTCCGGAAAGACTTTCACTCTGACAAAGACTCTGGTGGACCTTGTCTCTACCGGAAGGTGCAAGCCGTCTGAGGTGATCCTCACCACCTTCACCGAACTGGCCGCATCGGAATTCCGCCAGAAGGCATACGACGCCCTCGTCAAGGCGGAGTGCTTCGACAAGGCGGCGGGACTTGATTCAGCGACCATAGGCACTGTCCACTCTGTGGCGCTCAAGTATGTCCAGAAGTACTGGTACATACTTGGTCTGGGAAGCAGGATGAACGTGCTCAGCGAGGAGGACAAGAAGGTGTTCATCAGCGAGGCTGTGGCACGCGCGATCAGCGAGGAGGACCGTCTTGTGTTCAAGAACTTCAACGAGACGTTCACAAGGAAAGGATACCGCAATGACGACCCTTGGGTCGATCTGCTCAAGAAGATGATCGAGCAGGCCGACACGTTCGGAATCACGGACCTTCCAGCGAGCATGGAATACTCCCTGCAATACGTGTCAGGATTCTTCACCAAGGAGAGCGACCCTCTCGATGTCAAGCTGATGCTCTCATGGCTCAAGGATTACCATGCCATCTGCAAGGCTGGCGACAGGAACGGAAACCCATATACGGGAGAGATAGAGAAGATCGACAGGTGCATCGACAAGCCTGGATCATACGCCAACCTCATTGACCTGAAGGGCATGTTGGAGAAGCCGGTAAGGACAAGTGCGAAGCAGATTCCTTCATATGAGGAACTTCTCGCCCAGGTCAATGATGCGATGCAGTCCTCTGCTCTCCTGGAGCCGCTGACCACCTGTATCAGGACGGTTTTCACGCTCGTTCAGAAGGTCAACCTGGAATGGGATCACTACAAGGCGCAGAACGGTCTGATCGAATACAACGACATGGAGAAGTATTTCATCCAGCTGCTTCACAACGACCTTGTCAAGGAGGATATACGAAGCAGCGTGAAGTACGTGTTCGTAGACGAGTTCCAGGACTCAAACCCTATACAGATAGAGATATTCCAGCTTCTCTCCGATCTCGTGAAGGAGTCCTACTGGGTAGGCGACCCTAAGCAGTCCATCTACGGATTCAGGGGAAGCGTCCCTGAAGTGGTGATGGACCTCACCGCACAGATTAGGAACGGAGGAGAAGGCTTCTCATACGAGAGTCTCCCCTACTCATGGCGCTCTTCGGAGAAGATCGTGGAGTTCGACAGCAAGGTTGCCAGACTGCTCTTCACCGATCCGGAACGCTACCCGGACCCTGAGCTGGAGCATGCTCCAGGTGGAAACAACGACGTGGTTGATGACCCGATCCAGCATTGGAACTGCGTTGACGGCATAACACCCGAGACCCTCTCACAGAAGATAATAGAGATACTGCGAACCACTGACCTCAGACCGCGCGACATAGCCATACTGTGCCGTGGCAACGAGACTGTCGCAGAGACTGCAGCATGGTTGAAGTCATACGGACTTCCAGTCTCATCGCCTGAGGTGTTCCTTGCATCCAAGGCCGAGACCCAGCTTGTCTTCGCAGTGCTTCGCTACATGCTCATGAAGGATGACCATACAAAGGCGGAACTGTCAATGCTGATAGATGACACCACACTTGAGGATGTCATCGTGGACAAGGAGAGGATACTTGAGGAATTCGACAGTTCAAGGCTCATGGAGATCACCGAAAGGGTGAAGCATCAGGGTGTTCCTGACATCGTCGACACCATCATAGATGAGCTTGACATCCGCGGCCTCTGCTCACGATGGGGAGACAGCCTGAACCGTCAGGCCAACATCGACATCCTGCAGGAGATGGCACGCGAGTACGACAACCACTGTATACAGCTCGGAATCGGCTCGTCACTCCAGGGGTACATCACATACGTATCATCACTCGAGATACCGCCAAAGCCTAGCAACAGTGATGACGGAATCAAGATCATGACATACCATGGCTCGAAAGGTCTCGAATGGAGGATGGTCATACTCATGGACCTGAAGAAGGATCCTCTCAGGGAGAACGTCCTCAAGCCACGATTCATATACGGACTGAACATCGACAGGACTCCGGAAGGAACCTTCCTAAGGTACGTACCAGACTTCCGTCCTGGCGAGCAGAACGGAGTTCCAGGTTTCATCATGGAGATCCCGGCCATTGAGACGGCATTCAGGCAGTATGTGGAAGTATGCAGGGATGAGAGCAAGCGCCTCCTCTATGTAGGCTATACACGTGCAAGGGACTACTTGGTGACACTCTCCTATGTCAAGGACAAGTATGCATGGCTTACCGCAAGCGGACTTGTTCCTGCTGAACTCAAGAACCTCGAGAACGGCTCCTACATGCCTATCTGGGACTCGCTTGTCCCTAAGTCACATGTCGTGGAGATCTACGGGACCGAGCGTGAAAGATATTCCGCTGATGCCGAGACCAGCACCTGGTTCAGGCCGGCCGTAGACGTGACCGAACGTGACTACAAGTATGTGACTCCGTCGAGCCTCCCTGTAAAGGTGACATCAGTCAAAGGTGAGCGTGTCAAGGTTGCCGAGGAGATACCTCTGGAAGGAGCATACGACCCGAAGGATCTCGGAACCTGCATACACAACTTCTTCGCAGTATGTGCGCCAGGTGTCGATGGAACCGGGAAGGCAACAAGGATCATCGCCAACTTCGGTCTGCAGAACGTGTTGACAGACGCCAAGGCTCTCGACGCTTCCTTCCAGATGCTTCATGCCCATATGGAGAAGACCTTCGGCAAGGCCGTATGCGAATACCATGAGCTGTCATACACTCAGAAGACGGCTGCGGGACAGACCATCCTTGGAGAGATTGACTACGTCTGGGAGCTCCCGGGCAGGCGCTGCGTGATCGTCGACTTCAAGAACTCCCATGCCGGAACCGACTACAGTTCACAGCTGCATCTCTACAGGAAGGCGATGGAACAGGCGGGATACACCGTCGACGGCACATATCTCTACTATGCCCTCAAGGGTACATTGACAGAAATCAAGACAACTGAATAGTATGGGTTTCTTCTCTGGTTTTCTTGGACTACTCTTCCTGTTCTTCTTCGGAGGAACGGGAAGAGGCGGTCGCCGACGTGCCGGTCTCTTCAGGACCTACGGCAGGAACCCTTTCGCATCAAGGTCCATAAGAGGACATCAGGATCCATGGAGCAAGAGGCGCACCAACCCACGGAATCCTTTCATAGGGAGGAAGCAATCCTTCCCTCCGAAGAGCGGCGGACGTTACCTGCCAAAGGACCCATGGGAGACACGGTCCGGTTCAGCTGGTCGTAGCGACAGTTCATATTCAGGATTATGGTTTATCTTCGCGTTA
>JAKSJH010000156.1 GCA_024398315.1 Bacteroidales bacterium | reverse complement strand
CTCTTCTCGCCGCCGGCGTGGTCCCTTGCGGACTCGGCTGCAGGGACACCCTGCGCTTCGAGGCTGGAATGCCTCTCTACGGGGATGAACTCAGCGCTGAGATCTCTCCTGTGATGGCCGGACTCTCGATGTTCTGCAAGCTGGACAAGGAAGAGTTCATCGGCAAGGAGGCTCTTGTGGAGCAGAAGGCCGGAGCAATCGAGAAGAAGGTTGTCGGAATCGAAATCTTCGACAAGGCGATTCCAAGGGCCGGTTATCCTGTGGAACTTGAAGACGGCACCGAGGTCGGTGTCGTGACCACCGGCTACCATTCCATCTCCCTTGACAGGAGCATCTGCTTCGCTCTTGTGAAGAAGGAATATTCAGCCCTCGACACTCCTCTTTCAATCCGCATCAGGAAGAAGGTCTTCCCTGGCAAGGTCGTCAAGAAGAGGTTCTATCAGACTAATTATAAGAAATAAATAACTGAATATTAATTAATTAAATATTTTTATCATGAGCAAGATTAATGAAGGCTTCTTCTACAGCGAAGACCACGAATGGGTAAAGGTTGAAGGTAACGTAGCAGTCATCGGCATTTCCGATTATGCGCAGCATGAGCTTGGTGACATCACCTACGCCGACCTTCCTGAAGAGGGTGACGAGTTCTCTGCAAACGACGAGTTCGGCGCTCTTGAGAGCGTCAAGGCTTCCAGTGAGCTTCTCTGCCCTGTTTCTGGCAAGGTTGTCGAGGTCAATGCTGAACTTGAGGATGCTCCGGAGAAGATCAATGACGATGCCTACGAGGCTTGGGTCATCAAGGTTGAAATGAGCGATCCTTCAGAGGTTGAGTCCCTCATGGACGCCGCCGCCTACAAGGAATATATCGAGAAGTAGGGGAGACCATGGCTACATTCCAGTATTTCCCTCACACTCCGGAGGATGTACGCAAGATGCTTGACCGCGTCGGTGCGAAGTCCCTGGACGATCTCTACTGCGACGTTCCGCAGGACCTGGTCCACAAGGAGGAGTATGATCTTCCTGACGCCATGTCCGAGCAGGAAGTCAGGGACTTCTTCGAGTCTCTTGACTCAAAGAATCAGAAACTGACCGTGTTCGTCGGCCAGGGTTCCTATGACCACTATTCTCCTGCCGTCATCCCGTTCATCACTTCGAGGTCCGAGTTCCTCACTGCCTACACTCCTTATCAAGCCGAGATCTCGCAGGGTACGCTGCGTTACATATTCGAGTATCAGAGCATGATCTGCTCCCTCACCGGTCTGGACGTGAGCAACGCCTCCATGTATGACGGTCCGACCGCAGCCGCCGAGGCTGTAAGGATGTCTCTTGCATGCACGAAGAAGAAGACCAGAGTCCTGGTTTCAAGCACTCTCCTCAAGAATGTGCTGGAGACTGTGGAGACATATTCAAAGTTCTACGGCCTGCAGCTTGACTATCTTCCTGCTGACAACGGAACCACTTCATACGCAGCACTTTCTGAAGAGCTTGCGAAGGGCGGTGTGGCCGGTGTGCTTGTCCCTTCTGTCAACCGCTACGGCATTGTCGAGGATCTTGGCTCCTTCGCAGAACCGATCCACGCCGCCGGTGCCATGTTCATTGAATATTGCGATCCTTCCGCTCTGGCGGTTGTCAGGACTCCGGGTGAGCTCGGCGCTGACATAGCTGTCGGTGACGGACAGAGCCTCGGCATCCCGATGTGCTTCGGAGGTCCTTACGTGGGCTTCATGGCCTGCAGAAAGGATCATGTCAGGAAGCTTCCGGGAAGAATCGTCGGCCAGACTGTCGACGCTGACGGCCGCAGGGTGTTCTGCCTGACGCTCCAGGCACGCGAGCAGCACATCCGCCGCGAGAAGGCTACTTCCAACATCTGCTCCAATGAAAGCCTCATGGCTCTCTACACCACAGTCTATCTGTCACTGATGGGACCTGAGGGCATGAAGGAGGTCAATGACAGGTCCTATGCGGCCGCCCATTATCTCTACGAGCAGCTGCTTTCCACCGGCAAGTTCGAGAAGGTATTTGACAAGCCGTTCCTGAAGGAGTTCGTGCTGAAACCTCTGGTGGATGCGGAGAACTTGATGATCAAGCTTGCGGACGGAGGTTTCTTCGCCGCTCTTCCTACAGAGGAAGGCTATGTTAGTTTCTGTGCAACCGAAAGAAGGACGAAGGCTCAGATCGACGCTCTCGTCGCACTGGTAAAGGAGGCCTGACGTTATGAAATATTACGATAAGCTCATATTTGAACTCTCCAAGGAGGGGAGGACGGGTTTTTCTCTCGGAAAGAACGAGTGGACTGAGACTTCAGATTCTCTTCCTTCCGCTCTCAGGCGTTCCGAACCTGCAGTGCTTCCTCAGGTCAGCGAGGTGGACGTGGTGCGTCACTACACCAATCTTTCGCAGATGAACTTCGGTGTCGACACCGGTTTCTATCCGCTTGGAAGCTGCACGATGAAATACAATCCTAAGATCAATGAGGAGATAGCCTCCATGAAGGGCTTCCAGGGCCTCCATCCGCTTCAGCCGGCTTCGACTGTCCAGGGCGCCCTTGAGGTCTACAGCGGGATTGAGAAGGCTCTTTCAGCCATCACGGGAATGTCACGGTTCACTTTCAATCCATGCGCCGGAGCTCACGGAGAACTTACCGGTCTGATGATCATGCGTCAGCACCATCTGCTCCGAGGCGACCTCAAGAGGACCAAGGTGATCGTCCCTGACAGCGCCCACGGCACCAATCCTGCCAGCGCTGCGGTCTGCGGACTGCAGGTCGTTGTGGTCAAGTCCAATGCCGACGGTCTGGTCGACGTCTCCGACCTCAAGCCGCTTCTCTCCGATGAGATCGCCGGTATCATGATGACCAATCCGAACACCCTCGGCCTGTTCGAGAAGGAGATCAAGGAGATCGCTTCCCTCGTCCATGGCTGCGGCGGACTCCTCTACTATGACGGAGCGAACATGAATCCGCTGATCGGTGTCGCCCGTCCTGGTGACATGGGATTCGACATCATGCATCTCAACCTCCACAAGTCGTTCTCGACTCCGCATGGCGGCGGCGGCCCTGGCTCGGGTCCTGTCGGTGTCTGCGAGAAACTTGCGAACTGCCTGCCGGCTCCTGTCGTCGCTCCTGAGGAGGACGGCTCACTGGCTCAGGCTTTCGGTAAGGACGCATGTGGCCGCGTGTCCGGTTTCATGGGCAATTTCGGAGTCATTCTGAGAGCATATTCGTACATCCTGATGCTCGGAAGGCAGAACCTCGGTTTCGTGGGAAGGTACTCTGTCCTTGCTGCCAACTACATCAAGGAAAGCCTCAAGGAGTGGTACAAGCTTCCTATCGCCAGCGTCTGCAAGCATGAGTTCGTGTTTGACGGACTCGTCAACGACGGCGCAGTCAAGGATGCTGAAGGAAATGTCGTCAAGGAGGGCGCTACGACTCTGGATGTGGCCAAGAGGCTGCTGGACTACGGTTTCCATGCTCCTACCATCTATTTCCCGATGCTTTTCCATCAGTCGATCATGATCGAGCCTACGGAGAGCGAGTCTGTCGAGACTCTGGACGCCTTCATCGAAACCATGAAGGTCATAGCACAGGAAGCCGCCCAGGATCCTGACATCCTCAAGGGTGCTCCTCACTGCACTCCGATCTCCCGTCCTGACGAGACGACCGCAGCGAGGAATCCTCTTCTCAAGTGGCAGGATTCGGTCTGCTGATCATCCTGAATGTGATAAAGGCCGGGAGACTCTGTTTGACGGAGCCTCCCGGCTTCCTTCTTTTTGAGAGAATATTTGCAAGTTCGAGATTTATGTGTAACTTTGCATGCGGAACGGGGTATTAGCTCAGTTGGTAGAGCGTTTGAATGGCATTCAAAAGGTCAGGAGTTCGATTCTCCTATGCTCCACAGGGAAAGAGATGCGGTCGGCATCTCTTTTTTTTTGAACAACTTCTCATATTATTGCTACATTTGCAATCCATTATTGCAATGAAAGACAGTCGCAGCATATTCACTGACCTTGACAGCTTCCAGAAAGTCGAGCTTGAGGACATCCGCCACTTCTTCGGGGTGGAGATGCCTTCACGTGTCCGTAAGAATGACCTTGTCTGCAGGCTCAAGGCCTACATAGTCGAGAATCCGGAGGCCTGGCTCGGCAGGATGCTGGAAAGAGACCTCAGACTGCTTGAACTGCTGGTGTCACAGGGCCCGGAAGTGCCTGTCACCATTGAATATGCAGACTATCCGAGCGTCCTGGAGATAGTCAAGTTCCTGAGAGTGGACGATTCTGACGATGAGTTCCGCAGGATAAGCATCCCGAAGGAGCTCTACGACATAGTCGCTCCTCATGTGGGTGAGGCGATCGCCGCAGGAGAAGCCTCGGGAAGATTCGAACTCGACAGGGTCTCACTCGGCTTTCTTTCCCTCTACGGGGTGATGCCTGTTGATTTCTACTACGACTGCATGGCGGAGTACTGGGACTTTTCAAGGAAGATGAGCTTTGATGATTTCATCGATGCTCTCTACAACAGTCCCGTCTTGAAGATATGCCGCATGTCGATAGAAGGTCAGCCCTATGTGGTCGCCCCCCAGGTCCAGTCACCTGAGAACATACTCAACGCCCGTGAGCGTAACGAAGACCTCGGCATGAAGAAGTTCACTCCGCAGCAGGCGCTTGAGGCGGGTGAAGGGGCTCCTCATTTCGTGTACGGTCTGGAAACTCCTCAGGGTGAGGAGATGACCAGGATGATGTCTTCTTTCGGCTTGTTCGGCACTGATGCCCGTCTGGTAGCCCACGATGTCTGGATGAACGCCCAGATGACCGGAGACGGCGATTCTACCGAAGATGTGTTCAACTGCGTCAACGACCGTCAGGAGACCTTCGAGGACTTCGAGGAATATGACAGATGCATGAGGACGGTGGCCGCCTACGCCAATTCTCTGCCAAAATGGATTCTTGGAGGACATTCGTCGGATGAGGCGAACCGCATGGCCATCGTGCTGAAAGATGGCGGCGAGGACCCTCTTGCTGAAATGATAGCGAGGAATCCGCTTCTGGGACTGTTCGTCCCACCGTCACCTGACGATGAACCTTGCCCATGCGGCAGCGGCCTTTCCTACCGTTTCTGCCACGGGCGCTACAAGAGCTGACCGCTTTACCTGTCAATCTTTCCTGAGAAGGTCCGGACGCAGTTTCCTGGTTCTTTCCAGAGCCTGCTCGTCCTGCCATTCGCGTATCAGTTTCGGATTGCCGCTGAGCAGGACATCCGGCACTTTCCACCCTTTGTAGTCGGCCGGACGTGTGTAGACGGGGGGGGAGAGAAGACCGTCCTGGAAACTGTCGCTCAAGGCTGAAGTCTCATCGTTGAGCACTCCCGGAATCAGCCTTACGATTGAATCGGCCAGAAGGGCGGCGGGGATTTCTCCTCCGCTGACCACATAGTCCCCGACTGATATCTCCCTTGTGACCAGATGCTCCCTTATCCTGTGGTCGATTCCTTTGTAGTGGCCGCAGAGGATGATGATGTTCTCCTTAAGTGACAGCTCGTTGGATATGCCCTGGTCGAGGACGTCTCCGTCCGGGGACATGTAGATGACTTCATCATATTCCCTTTCCGCCTTGAGTTCTTCAATCATCTTCTCCACAGGCTCGATCATCATCACCATGCCCGCGTCACCTCCGTAGGAGTAGTCGTCGACCGTGGCTCTGGGACCCAGGCCATATTTCCTTATGTTGTGGACATTGATTTCTACCAGTCCCTTTTTCCTGGCCCGACCCACTATGGAGTAGCTCAGAGGGCTTTCCAGAAGCTCCGGGACAACTGTCAGAATGTCTATGCGCATCTTGAAAAAAACGAATTAAATTTTTCCTTTGTGCAAAAATAGGATTTTTGTAGGATTTTTTTGGTATATTTGTAGTTACTGCTCTGCAGTGATATGTAAAACTCTATTAATTATTTGTTTTATGAGTGAAGAATTTGTTCCTGAGGTAAACATTGCCCCAGATGTAGAGGAAACTCCA